>CBDUCD010000011.1:0-22564 GCA_965365535.1 uncultured Rhodothermales bacterium
ACGCCGCTGCGGAAGTTGTGCATGTTGGCGTTGGCGTACGTGTTGATGGCGTTGCCCTCGTTGCCCACGGGGTGCGTAAAGCCCGCGAAGCCCGGGAAAAGGCCCATCGGGGCCGACGTGAGAAAGTCCCACGCGCCCGCGTCGCCGATGAGGCCGAAGTTCCAGACTTCCTCCCACAGGCGGCCCCGGCGGTGTATGGCCTGGTTCTGTCCCTGCGCGCGCGCTTCCGCCGCCGCTGCCATCAGCACGACGAGCAGCAGCGTGAGCCGGAGGGCGCGGGCGGTGTTGGTGTTCATGGCAGCGTCCTCAGAAGTCCAGCGTCAGGCCGAAAAGCACCTGGCGCGGCAGGTTGCGGTACTTGGCAACGTCGGCGATGGGGATGCCGGCGGCGTCCACACGCGGCAGCGTCTTGAAGCCGCTCTCGACAAAGGCGCGCTGGTCGGCCTGCGAGGCGCGCTCGAAGGCGCCCAGAAACACCCACCGGTTGTTGAACACGTTGTGCACCTCGAGGTACGGGCTCAGCCGGACGGCCCGCCCCCCCACGCCCGCCGAGAACGTCTTGCGCGCCCTGAGGTCGGTGGTCTGGTCGGCGCGGCGCAGGTATTTCTTCCCGTCGAACAGGAAAAAGTCGCCCCGCAGCTCGCGGTTGGGCAGCACGGCCAGGTGATCCACCGACAGGCCCCAGGCGCCCAGCACGGCGCCGGCCAGGCCCTTGCCGGGCGGCGTCTGGTAGAACAGGCCCGCCTTGAGGTACGGGTTGCGGTGGTCTATGAAGTCGCCGCTGGGCGCGTAGCGCACGCCGCCGGGCGTGATGACGACGGGCGCGCCGCTGCGCCCGTAGATGCCCTGCTGGAGCGACGTGTTGAAGTAGCCCGCCACGCTGCCCCACGCGTAATCAGAGGGCACCTTGCGCAGCGACAGCTCGGCGCCGCGCACGTCGGCGTAGTCGCCGTTGCCGTTGGTTTTGTAAACGCCCTGCGGCGTCTCGATCGTGATCGTCCGGATGGTGTTGCGGATGTCTTTGTAGTAGCCCGTCAGGTCGATGACGAAAAAGTCCCAGAAGTTGCGCTCGATGCCCACCTCGTAGGCGATGGTTTTGCGCGGGCGCAGGTCGCGGTTGGCCAGCACCCAGGGTTGCCCCGTGTCCTGGATGATGAACGTGTTGAGGCTGCCCAGCACCTCGTCGTTGCCCTCGCCGTAATCGTTGAAGGAAGGCCGCTGGAAAAAGTGGCCGTAGGAAAAGTGCAGGACGGTGTTGGCATCTATGGGGTGCGAGACGCCCAGGCGCGGGCTGAGCTGGGCGTAAAGCTTTGTCCGGGGCTTTTCGGAGCCGCTGCCAAAGGGGTCGAACAGGCTCGCGTAAAGCGTGTCGTTGGGGTTGTAGAAGTCGAAGCGCAGCCCGGCATTCACGACGAGGCCGCCGAATTCGAACTTGTTCTGGCCGTAAAAGGCGCCCTGGTACGGGCGGTACGTCCGGCTGTCGGTGCGCGTGGGGAATTTGGACTCGTTGTAGTGGTCGAGCACGTAGTACGACGCGTCGAGGCCGGCCTTGACCTGCCAGAACTTGTTGAGCTGGCTGGAGACGTACGCCTCGGCGTTGTACTCGGTGTTGTCGTCGTCGTAGCGGAAAAAGTAGCCCGTCGTGTGGAAGCCGACGCGGTTGGCGTAGCCGCCGGGGATGGGGTTGCCCTCGCGGTCCACGGCGCGCAGGTTGTCGCGCGTGGCGTCGGAGGCGGCAAAGCCGAGGGAGTCACCGGGGAACGGGCTGACGCGGCGCAGCGCCTGCACGCGCGCCAGCTTGATTTCGTAAAGCGTGGACGTGTTGAGCGCGTGCGCAAACTGGAGCGTCTGCCCGTTCGTCTGCGCGTAGGGGTAGCCCTCGAAGTCGTTGTAGGCGTAGCGCCCATCGGTGCCGTAGTTGAGCGCCCAGAAGTAGTCCGTCCCGCCAAAGCCCCAGCCCGTCTCCTCGCGTCCGTAAAAGGCCGAGCCGGTCGCCTTCATGCCCCGGGGCAGCCGGTAGGTGAGCTTGAACGTGGCGTCGGTAAAGCGCCCCTCGCGGCGGAAGGCGTTGCCAAAGACGGGCGCCTCCGACCGGTTTTTGAGCGTCCCGAAGGCGTACAGGTTTTTGACGAAGGGCACGCGCCCGCCCGCGCCCAGCTCCACCTGGTACGTGGGCGTGCCCGTGTAGTCCGTCAGGGGGCGGTGCGTGGCGAGGTAGTTCTCGTACGCCTGCTCGGGCGTCCAGACGCTGCGCGGATCGACGCCGGGAATGCCGTTGGGATCGACCCACTGGTCGGGGTTCTCGATCCACCATTCGAGGTGGCGCGCGTGCGCGTTTTCCCAGTAGTCCGCCGAACTCCGGTCGTAAAACGCCGTGCCGAAGTGGCGCTTGCCCGGCGGCTCGTAGCGCGTGTCGAGGTAGAACTCGTACTTATCGCCGCCTTCTTTCGTGACGACGTTGACGACGCCCGACTGCGCCTCGCCGTACTCGGCGTTGAACGAGCCCGTGATGACCTCGACCTCCTGGATGGACGACAGGTTGATGCGCGTGTAAGGGTTGTGGTTGAGCGGGTTGCGCGCCCGCGCGCCATCTACCACGAAGGCCACCTCGTCGAGCGTGCCGCCGCGCACGCGCACCTGCCCGTTGACCACGTCCACGCCCGGCAGCGACGTGAGCACGTCGGTGAACTCGGTCGTCGGGCGCGTGGCCATCTCCTGCGCTTCGAGTCGCACCGACGACGTCGTGTTGTCGCGCTCGACGAGGGGCCGCTCGGCGGAGACGACGACCTCGCCGCCCAGCTCGAGCGTCACCTCCTGCATGGCGATGTTGATGGTGGTGGTGCCGCCGGCGCGCACGGCCACGTCGGTCACCGTCACGTCGCGGAAGCCGATAAAGGTGGCCTTGAGCGTGTAGTTGCCCACGGGCAGGTTGGCGATGAAATAGTCGCCCGAGGCGTCCGTCGCCGTGCCCAGCGAGGTGCCGTCCACGACGACGTTGACGCCGGGCAGCGTGGCGCCCGTCGCGGCGTCGGTGACGGTGCCGGCAATTTTGCCGCGCGTCTGCGCCTGCGCCGGCGCCGCGAGCACCAGCAGCCCCAGCACCAGCGCTAGGGCGCACTGCACCGCTGTACGTCTCGTCTGCATGGGAGTGGGAGGTTTGTCACTGGTCATTGGTCATTGGTCAGTTGTTATTTGTCATTTGTCACTGGTGTTTTATTCAATGCGTTACGCGCTGATTTTTCCAACTCCAACGATCCGTAGCTAATGACCAGTGACCAACGACCAATGACCAACGACTAAAAAGCAATTACACCTTTGACGAAGCCTTCTGCCTTTGCCGATGCGGCTTCAAAGCCCGTGTTGATGTCGCCGAGGGCGTAGCGGTGCGTGACGAGCGGCGCCATGTCGAGCGCGCCCCGCTCGATCATGCCCAGCCCCAGCCGCATCCCCTCGACGTAGATGTGCGGGCTGCGCGTGTGGCCGTTGACGATGCGGAAGGCCATCCAATTCCACCAGCCCCAGTCCACCTGGCGCGGCGAGCCCTGGTGGAAGCCGAACACCTCGAGCGTGCCTTCCATGCGCACGAGTTGGCCCGTGAGGTCGAGCGTGGCCTGGATGCCGGCGGCCTCGACGCCGATGTCCACGCCTTTGCCTGCTGTCAACTCGTCCACAAAACTTTTCGCCTCGCCGGGCGCGACGGCGTGCGCGGCGCCCAGCCGCAGGGCGAGGGTGCGGGCGCTTTCGCGCGGATCTACCACCACGACGCTGCCGGCGCCGCGCGCCCGGAACACCTGGAGCATGATGAGGCCCATGAAGCCGCAGCCGACGATGGCCACGCGGTCGCCGATTTCGGGCTGCGCCTTGCGCACGCCGTTGACCGAGCAGGCGATGGGCTCGCCCAGCGCGTACTCGAACGGCACGCCGCTGGCCAGGGGCACGGCCCACGCGGCGGGCACCGTGACGTACTCGGCGTAGCCCTTGCCCTCGGCGTAAAGCGCCACGCGGTCGCCCTCGCGGAACCCCTCGACCTTGCTGCCGACGGCATCTACCACGCCCGACACTTCGTGGCCGATAAAGCGGGGATAGTCGAGCGCGGGGTTTTTGCCCTCGAACATGTCCAGCTCCGAGGTGCACATGCCGCACACGGCGGTGCGCACCCGGATCTCGCCCGGCCCCACGTCGGGGAGGGGGCGGTTTTCGAGGGCAAAGTGGCCCGGGCGTTCCAGGATGGCAGCTTGCATGGCGCGAAAGGATTGAAACGGGGCGGCAGCGCCGGTGCTGCCGCCCCTCGGGTTTCAGCGGACGAGGTGCAGGGTCTGCATCCCCGCGAGCACGCCGTCCACGCGCAGTTGCACGAGGTAGAGGCCCGCCGGCAGGTTCTCGGCGCGCCACGCCGCCCGGTCGTCGCCCGCCGGGCGGACGCCGTCCACGAGCGTGGCCACCTCGCGGCCCAGCACGTCGTACACGGCCAGCTGCACGCGCGCCGGCCTGACGAGGGAGTACGCCAGCGTCGTCGCGTCCTGGAACGGGTTGGGGTAGGCGCTGCGCAGCGCCGCCCCGTCGGGCCGGACGGACGGGGCCGCGGCGACGCTCTGCACGAGGCTGAGCGTGCCGAAGCTGGCCGAGTTGTTCATCACGTCGCCGCCGGCGGACTGGGGCGCGAGCGCCTGCCACGAGTAGTAGGCGTAGTCGTCATCGTTGTCAATGGCGCACTGCTCGTGCCCGGCGGCCCCGCCGATGTTGAAGCCGATCTGGTTGCCCAGCTTGACCTCGTCGCCATAAATGGCCATCTCGACGCCCCACTCGAACTTTTCGTTGTCCACGAACACCTTGCCGGCCACCCAGCCCGAATCGGCGGGGAAGATGTCGGCAAAGCCCCAGTTGCTCGTGATGCCCACGTCCGGGGCGCCCGAGATTTTGTAGGTCGTCGGGCCGGCGTTGGGCGCGTTGTCGGGCCACCCCGAGTAGCTGTCGTCCACCTGATTGTCGCCGGCGTGCGTGAGGTCCACGCCCACGAGCAGGTATTCACCCACGTAAGGCTTTCCGGGGGGGCCGAAGTAGAACGCCTGGTAGTCCTGCACGCGGACGTACACGTAGAGGGCGCCTTCGGTGTAGAGCAGCTTGCCCAGCGCCACGATGTCCACCTCGCCGCCCGGCGCGTTCGGGGCGCAGTCGTAAAAGCCCGAGTTCCAGTTCTGCGTCAGGTCCACCTCGGGCGCCGACGCCCACGCCGCCTCGTCGGCCACGCCGTCGAGCGTGATGGCGCCCGCCGCCACGACGGGCACCTGCTGGACGGCGCCCGTGCCGTACTGCGCCCACGCGGGCGCGGCGGCGGAGAAGAGCAGCGCGCCGAGCACCCAGCGCAAAGGTTTGTGCAGTGTGTAGCATTGTGCGTTCATGGCCGTTGCGTTGTTTGGTTAGGGGTTGCAGGGGAAACGGTAGAGGCGCTCGCGGCGCCGCCTAATCTTTCAAGCCCGAGAGCGCGATGCCCTGTATGAAGTGCTTCTGCGCGAAAAAGAACACCACGAGGATGGGCAGCGTCGCCACGACCGACCCGGCCATGAGGCTGCCCCACTCGGTCGAGTAGCGGTCGCGGAAGGTGGCCAGCCCCAGCTGGACGGTGTAGAGCTTCTGCGAGTTGACGACGACGAGCGCCCACAGGAAGTCGTTGAAGACGCCCATAAAGGTGAAGATGGCCAGCGTCGCCAGCGCGGGGCGCGCCAGGGGGACGATGATCTGCCAGAGCACCCGCAGGCGCCCGCAGCCGTCTATAAAGGCGGCTTCTTCGAGTTCGCGGGGGATGGACAGGAAAAACTGCCTGAGCAGAAACGTGCCGAAGGCCGACGCCAGCCCGGGCAGGATGAGGGCGCCGTAGGTGTCAATGAGGCCCATCCAGTGCAGAATCATGAAGCTCGGAATCATCGTCACGTGCGCCGGCACCATCATCGTCCCCAGAAACAGGTAGAACAGCACGTCGCGCCCCCAGAATTGCATCCGGGCAAAGGCGTAGGCCGCCATCGAGCACGTGACGAGCTGGCCGAGCGTGACCGTGGCGGCCACGAAAAAGCTGTTGAGGTAAAACCGCCCGAAAGGGGCCGCGCCAAAGGCCCGCGCGTAGTTGTCGAGGGTAAACGCCCCGGGCCACCACGTGGGCGGATAGCTGAAAATCTCGCCGACGTTTTTGAACGACGTCAGAATCATCCACGCAAACGGCGCCAGCGTCAGCAGGGCCGCGCCGTAGATAAAGGCGTAGCCGGCGGCCCGCCCCACGGTTTTCCCGGCGATATGGACGCGGGCGGCTCTCATGCGTTTTTGAACCCCCGATCCCGAAAAACGCGGATCTGCACGAGCGTGAGCACGAAAAGCACGGCAAACAGCACGTACGCGACGGCGGAGGCGTAGCCCATGTCGAAAAACTTGAAGGCGTACTCGTAGAGGTAATAGACGAGCACCTTCGTGGCCCCGAGCGGCCCACCGTTGGTGAGCACGAACACGATGTCGAACACCTGGAACGAGCCGATCATCGAGAGCACGAGCACGAAAAGCGTCGTGGGGGCCAGCAGGGGCAGCGTGATGTGCCAGAACCGCTGCCAGGCGTTGGCCCCGTCTATCTGCGCCGCGTCGTAGTAGTGCGCGGGGATGCCGGCCAGCCCCGCCGAAAACAGCACCATGTTGACGCCGAAGCTTTTCCAGACGCCCACGATGACGAGGGCGCCCATCGCCGCGCGCGGGCTGTTCGTCCAGTTGACGGCGCCCAGCCCGAAGGCTTCGAGCACGGCGTTGGCCAGCCCCAGGTTGGGGTCGAACACCCAGCGCCACACGACGGCTGCCGCCACGGCGGAGATGACGACGGGGGTGAAAAACGCCGCCCGCAGAAAACGCTTGCCCACGACCTCCTGGTGCAGGAAAAACGCCACGCCCAGCGCCAGCGCCATGTTGACGGGGACGGTGCCGACGGTGTAAAGCCCTGTGTTGGCGAACACCTTCCAGAACTCGGCGTCCCGCATCATCCGGGCGTAGTTGTCGAGCCCGACAA
This sequence comes from uncultured Rhodothermales bacterium, assembly GCA_965365535.1. Lineage (GTDB taxonomy): Bacteria > Bacteroidota > Rhodothermia > Rhodothermales > BA12 > CBDUCD01. The sequence continues at coordinate 7,037 of CBDUCD010000011.1, forward strand.
AGGCGGGGGCGCCGCCAAAGAGGTTCCACTGCGTAAAGCTGAGGTAGAACGAGAACACGATGGGGAAAAAGACGAACACGCCCACGACGAGCAGCGTCGGCGAGAGGAATCCCAGCGCCACGAGCCCGTCGCGGCGGCGCGCGGCGCGCGCGGCCCCCGGCGCCGGACGCGGCGGCTCCGCGGCCCCGGCGCGCACCACGTCCGTGGCCGCGTGAAACTCCTGCTGCGTAAGCGTGGCGTTCATGGGGGCGGGCGTTTACTGCTGCGCGGCGGCAGGCTCGCGCTCGACGGCGTCGAGCAGGCGGTTGGACTCGGCGGCGGCCTCGCGCAGGGCGGCGCGCGGGTCGGCGCCGCCCACGGTCGCCTTTTCGATGGCGTTGGCGAGGGCGCGCTGGATTTCGAGCTGCCCGTAGTCCATCGGGCGCTGCGTCTGCGCGTACTCCATCTGCTCGACAAAGGCGCGCAGGCCGGGGTTCTGGGCCAGGTGCTGCTGGTAGGCGGGCACTCGGAGCACGCTTTTGCGCACGGGCAGGTAGCCAGACTCCATAGACCAGAACGCCTGGACGTCGGGCTCCAGCATCCACTTGACAAACGTCCACGCCGCGTCCGGGTGCGCGCTCTGCTTGAAGATGGCCAGGTACTCGCCGCCGCCGATGGTGGCGTGCTGGGCCGGGCCGGCGGGCAAGGGCGCCACGCCCCAGTCAATGCCGGCCAGCAGGCGCGGGTAGTTGGGCAGGCTCCAGGGGCCGTCGAGCATCATGGCGGTCTGCTTCGAGATAAAGGCCGTCATGAACTCGTTCGAGAACGTCTGCTGGCGCTGCTCGTCGTAGAGCTTTTTCCACAGCGTCAGCGCCGCCACGCCCGCCTCGTCGTCGAACAGCACGCGCGTCTGCGCCTCGTCAATGAGGTGGCCGCCGGCCTGCCACAGAAACGGCGTCCACTGCCACACCATCCAGGGGCCATTTGGACTCGTGGCCGGGTAGATGGGCGTGATAAAGCCGATGCGCTCGTTGCGCCCATCGCCGTTGCGGTCGAGGGTGAGGCGGCGGGCGTAGTCGCGGAGTTCGTCCCACGTCTGCGGCGGGCGGTCGGGGTCGAGGCCGGCCTCGCGGAAGAGGTCTTTGTTGTAGAGCAGGCCCAGGTTGGTGGCCTCCATGGGCAGGCTGTAGAGGTCGCCGCGCCACGAGGCGTACTGGCGCAGCGCCGGGTAGATGTCGGCCACGACCGAGTCCGGCAGGCCATCGGCGCCCTCGATAAAGTGGGCCATGGGGTAAACGGCGTCGGCGCGGACGAGGTCTTCGAGAAAGTCGGCGTGGATCCACGAGATGTCCGGCGCCGTGTTCGAGCGCACCGACGTGATGAGTTTCTGCACGAGCGCGTCGCCGCTGGGGATGTACTGCGCCTGGATGTGGATGCCGGGGTGCTCCTCCTCGAAGCGGGCCAGCAGCGCGTCGAGCGCGGGCATGGTGGAGTTGACGAGGCTGTGCCAGAACACGACCGTCACGCGGCCATCGCTGGCCCCTTTGCCGCTGCACCCCGGCAGCGCGAGGGCGGCGGCTACGAGGGCTGCAACGAGGGGCTGGAAAAGGCGCGGGCGGCGCGGGCCAGGCAGGGCGCGGGGCAGGGTCATTCCTCGAAGTTGTTGGGGAAGATGCGGAAAAAGGTGTAGCCCTTCGAGGCATTGCTGAAGCCTCCGTCCCAGTCGCCCGTCACGCCCCAGAGGGTGTAGGTGGCGGGCGTAAAACCCGCCTCGGGAAACGGCACGGCCTCCTCGGCGCCCGGCGGCACCTCGCCGACGACGACGGGCGGCAGAATCCCGCCGGGCTCGCCGTCGGGGATGAGCACGTGCCAGACGAGGTCGGTAAAGCCGCCTCCCGCGGCCTGCCGGATGGCCAGGCGGCGCAGCGGGATGCCGGGCGTCCACGTGACCACGAAGCGGCTGCCGAGCAGCTTCTCGTCGCGCAGCACGCGGTACTGCAGGCCCAGCGAGCGGTCGCCGCCCGAGAGGCCCCGCAGCACCAGGCTAGCCGTGAACGTCGTGTCGTCGAAAGCGCCGGCGGGCAGCCGCTGCGGGTCGAGGCCGGCGTCGAGGGCGCTGCGCTCGGCAATCCAGAACGTGTACTGGCCGCCGTCGGTGAGGCTGTCGGCAGGCGTGCCGCCCAGCGCCCGGATGCGGTCTGACGCCGTGTGCTGCCCCAGCGTCACGAAAGAGCCGATGTCGTCGGCGGGGGATTCCTGGAGCCAGACGAGCGTGGAGTCGAGCGCCGCCCGGCTGCCCCGGTTGACGCCCACGGCGGCCACGCGCCCCCCTACCCACTGGATTTCGGGCGTAAAGCTCTGCGTGACGCGCAGCAGCGTCAGCGGCCGGTCGCCCTCGTAGGGGGCCAGCGGGTTCGAGGCATCCGAGCAGCCCAGCAGCGCGCCGGCGCCGGCAAGGGCCAGGCCCACAATCCACAGTCGCGTAGGCGGGAAACTGTTCATGCAAACGTTTGCGCAAGCAACAGAAAAAGCCCTCCTCTCCCCTTTTCTTCCCCTCCCTCCCCCGGCCGTCAGCCCTTTAAAAGCGCTTTCAGATCAAGATAACATGAAGCCCCTCCTGCTACAAGGGCTAAGGGAGCGCCCGCCTCCATTTATGCGCAAACCATTGCGCAAGGCGGCGTCCCGCCCGGTACTAGAGCCGCCGCACCGACGCGCGCACGACGAGCTGCGGCCTGAGCACGATGCGCCGCTGCGCGCGGCCCGCGTCCTCGAAGCGCTCGACGAGCAGCTTGACGGCCATCTCGCCCATCGTTTCCTTGGGCTGGTGCACCGCCGTGAGGGGGCATCTGAGAAAAGGCGCGAAGTCGAAGTCGTCGAAAGACAGGAGGGATACGTCTTCGGGAATGCTCAGCCCTTCCTCGTAGATGGCCTGGAGGGCGCCCAGCGTAATGAGGTCGCCCGTAGCGAAAATGGCCGTGGGCGGCCTGTCGAGGTGGAGCAGCAGCCTGGTTTCGATGTAGCCGCGCTCCTGCCTGAAGTCGCCTCCGACGACGAGACGCGGGTCGGCGGCGAGGCCGTGCGCGGCCAGGGCGTCCTGGTAGCCTTTGAGGCGGGCGTTGCTGGTGTAGGTGCCCGGCAGCCCCTGCACGAGCGCAATGCGCCGGTGGCCGTAGGCGATGAGGTGCTCCATCGCGTCGTAGGCGCCGCGGTAGTTGTCCACCACGACCGAGTCCACGTCGAGCGCGTCGAAGCAGCGGTCGAGCAGCACGAGGGGCACGTCGCGCTCCTGCCACTCCTCGAAATGGTCGTAGCGCTGCCCCACAGGCATGGCAATGAGGCCGTCCACGCGCTTGCGGTAAAGCAGGTTGACCTGTTCGACCTCGAGCTCCAGGTTCTCGTCCGAGTTGCACACGACGAGGCTGTAGCCCAGCCCGTGCGCGGTGTGCTGCACGCGCTTGATGACGTGGGCAAAAAACGGGTTCGAGATGTCGGGCGCCAGCAGCCCGATGGTGTTGGTTTTCTTGAGCCGCAGCCCCCGCGCCAGGTGGTTGGCCTTGTAGCCCAGGTCGCTGGCCGCCTGCAGGATGAGCGACTCGGTGCCCTTGCTGATGCGGTGCTTGGTGGCCTTGCGGTTGAGCACCCGCGAGACGGTCGAAACCGAGACGCCTGCCCGCGCCGCCACGTCGTTGAGCGTTGCAGCCATCAGCATGCGTGCTTGTCAGAGAAGAAAGGTTCAGGCGGAGGGCCCGCCGCACGGCAACAAAGCCCCTCCGGGCGCAGATCCAGGCGCGTTTTCATGCCTGCGGGGGCGCAACTTCGGGCGCGCGGCGGATCTGCGGGTTGGTGAACACGTCGCTTTCGTCGCGGCTGGTACTCGAAAACTCGGACACGATGGCGCCCTCCTCCCCCGCCTGAAACCAGTGCCGCGTGTCGGGCGGGATGGTGTACTGCTGGCCCGGGCGCAGCGTGATTTCGTGGAAAACGGTGTAGTGGGCCTCGTCCCCCGGCGTGATGCGGGCCTGGATGGGCCGCGTGGGCGGGCCTTCGACGTAGAGCCACACCAGCCCCTGCCGGCACCGGAACGTCTCCCGCTTGCCCGGGTCGTCGCCGATGGGCGGGTGGCGGTGCTCGGGGCACGTCTGCCGGGGAAACAGGACAAGTTCTTTGGCGCAGTAGCGCGCGTTGTTCTCGTACACGACGAGTTCGAGGCCCCACCGGTCGAGGTCGCCCAGCCCGAAGTCGGCCACTTCGAGGGACGCCTCTTCGTCGGGCCTGAGCACGATGCCCGCGTGGGCGAGCATCCGGGCGGCGCGGGCGCGGGCCGCTTCGGCTTGCTGGTGGCTGATCATGGCAGATACGGGTTGAGGGGCGGGCGCCCGGGCCAGACTACCGGACGCGAGCGCCGTTTTCGAGAAAAGGAACGGCAAGCCCTTTGAGCGATCCGTCTTTTTCGAGGACGGGCTCGGGCGAGTACTGGAGCGCGTAGGCGCGGCGCATCTTGTCGGTGCCATTGGCGCCCGAGCGGTGGAAGCACGTACTCGAAAACACGACGATGGAGCCGGCGGGGCAATTGGCGGGCACGCCCGTCTCGCTGCCGAAATAGCCCACGCGGTCGCTGCTGCCGGGCACGGGCTGGTGCTCGACCTTGTCGCGCGTGCCGGCCAGGCTGTACGGCAGCAGCCACACCGTCCCGTTTTCGACGCTCACGTCGTCGAGGGGTATCCAGGCGTTGACGTAGGGCTGGTGCTCGCCGTCCACGTAGCCCGAGTCCTGGTGCCAGGTAAACTCGGCGCCCTTTTTGTCCGTCCCCTTGACCACGAACTGCTCCCAGAACAGGTACGCCGTCTCGCCAATGGTGGCGCGGCAGACCTCGGCCATGAGGTCGTTGAAGATGAACGAGCCGAGCTGCGGGCGGTCTTTGTAGGCCAGAAAGACGAAGTAGCGGCTGTTGCGGCGGCTCAGGCCCAGCGTGTCGGTGCCGAGCCGTTCCATCTCGGCGTCCTGCTCGGCAATGAGCTGGGCGCACTCGGCGCGCACCATCTCGAGGTCTGCCTCTGGTATGGCGGCGGGCAGGATGAAAAAGCCTTGCTCCTGGTACTGCTTTTTGTGCGCTTCGGTGATGCGGGGGGCAATCTGCGTGGTCATGGCGGTGCGGGGTTGCTGGAATGGATCAGGAAGGACTATGCCAGCCGCGCCAGGCGTCCTCCCACGATCCACTCCACCACGTTCATGGGTGGGCTGAACAGACCTGCACAAACGTTTGTGCAGGTTTCGCAAGCATAGCATATTCAACCCACCCCGTCAAGCCCCGCTGCTGGTTTGGACAGGCGCTGCGCCCCGGTCAAGGCTGCCAGCCACCGCCGGTTGCGACCTCCTTTCGCGCTTCTGCCGCCGCGCCGCCCACTTGCCCCACCGCTGCCCACCGCGTCACGGCGAGGGCGCGTCGGTTTCGACGCTGATTTCGCGGTGCAACTGCCGCAGGCGGTTGAGGATTTCGACTTCCAGCGATGCCGCCGGACGGCCCTGGGCGCGGGCCTGCTCGTAGCGCTGCTGGTCGGCCTCGGGCAGCCGCGCGATGGCCTCGGCGCGCAGGTGGCGCTGCACGTCCGGCGACAGCTCGGCAAACCACGTCTCGAAGGCATCGCGGTCGGGCTCTGCCGTGAACAGCGCGGGCTGCGCCCGTGGCGCCGGCGCGGGCGGCGCCACCGACCGGATCAGAAACCGGATGGCCACCACCTTCAGCCCCACCCGGATCTCGTCGAAGCCAATGCGCAGGTCGGTCTTGTCGTTGATTTCCTTGCGCGCCTGGTCGAGCACGCGGCGGCGGAAGTCGCGGTAGCGCGGGTACGCTTCGTCGAGCTGGAGAATGTGCCGCAGCCGCTCCATCTCGATGACGCGGCGCCCCAGCCCCTGGTACTGCTTGCACAGCTCGTAGATGCGGAACGCCGCGAACGACCGGATGGGGAAAACGCTTTTAAGCCGGTAGCGGGTAAAACGGTCTTTGAGCTGCAGCAGCAGCGGCCGCATGTCGTCGTTGAACTTGATGGTGACGTACCCCTGCCCCGACCGGTAGCGCGCCATCGAGAGCACGTTGATTTCCACGAACCCGTCGCCCAGCGGGATCTCGATGGTCATCCCCAGCAGGTTGGCCGACAGCTCGCGCGCCCGCTCGTACGCGTTTTTGCTGTCCGTGCCCAGCGCTTCCACGTACTCGCCGATGGGGATGCGCACGGGCTGGAACTCGCCGTCGGTGCGGGCCACCTGCTCGGCTGCCAGCAGCAGCAGCCGGTTGGTCATCTGATCCCAGCCGTAGCGCGCCTCGATAAAGTCGTTCGACTTTACCACCCACCGCTCGCGGGCGTCGGGCAGCGCGCGCGTCACGACCTGTGCAGATTCTGTCTTTGGAGCAGCCATGAGGCATGGTACGAACGCACACACCCAGGTCGCCCCTTTGACCCCCAAACTGTCCCCCTTCCGACTTGCTACCCGGCAGGGATGCGGGCACCTTTCTGCCCACCATCTTGGCCGTAAGCCACGCGCTGGCACCGTTCCAATCTGTAATCATGTAAACCTGCTTAAATGTTTACATGTAAACTTGTAAAACGCCCATTGGGAATCTAGTTTGAAGAATCTCCATGTTTACATGTTTAAAAACCATCGTGTAAACATGACCCCCAAACTGTCCCCCTTTGACCCCCAAGTTGTCCCCCCTTTACCCCCAAACTGTCCCCCTTTGACCCCCAAGTTGTCCCCCCTTTACCCCCAAACTGTCCCCCTTTGGCTTTTGCAGCATCAACAAAAACAAGGACTTACGCCGACGGAAATAGATATAATAGATAAATAGAAAAACGAAAAAGCGAGCCGTTGAAAAAGGGAAAACGCTCAGAACCCATCGGCAAAGCGCTGGAGCGCTTCCTCGACCACTTCCTTGACGGGACGATCCTGCTCGAAGGCGATGGCTTTGATGCGGCGCACGAGGGTTTCGGGCAGGATAAACGTGTGGCGCTTGTAGCCTTCGGCCAGCCCCAGGTGAGACGCGTTTTTTTGCTTTGCCCGCGGCTCTCCTGTTGGCGTCTGTTTCGGCAGCGGTGCGGCAGGGGCCGGCAGGGGTTCCGAAACCGCCCCTGCCCCACTACCCTCCTGCCGAGCCGTCCCCTCGCGCGGCGCCAGCCACGACAATCCTTTGCGCGCAGCCAGCGGGTCGGTGCCCAGTTTGGATGCTTTCTGATCCTTAGCCATAGCGGTGCAGAATTTCGAGGGTAAGGGCCTCGTAGTCCTCAGCCCCGTAGGATTTCGGGTTGTACTCGTAGATGGTCTCGCCGTGCGAGGGCGCCTCGGCCAGCGCCACGGTGTCGCGGATCGTCGTCTTGAAGACGGCCGAGCCGAAGTGGCTGCGGAAGCGGTCGAGCACCTCGCGGTTGAGGTTTTTGCGCGCGTCGTAGAGCGTCGGCACCAGCCCCGACACGTCCAGCCCCTTGTTGTAGTAGCGCCGCACGAGATCAACGGAGTCGAGCAGATTCGTCATGCCCTGCATGGCGTAGTACTCGACCTGCGCGACGAGCACGATGTCGGAGGCCGCCACCATCGCGTTGACCGTCAGCAGGCCGAGGTTGGGCGGGCAGTCGATGAGGATGAAGTCGGCTTCGATGCCTTCGAGGGCTTCGCGCAGCAGCATCTCGCGGCCCGGACGCGCGTTGAGCTGCACGTCGGCGGCCGAGAGTTCGATGGACGAGGGGATGACGACGAGGGGAAACTCCGCCCCCGGCACAGGTCTTTCGAGGGCGACGGTTTCCAAGTCGGCCACGCCCGTGAGCACGTCGAAAACGGTGTGTTCGAGTTCGTTGGCCTGGATGCCCAGCCCGAGCGTCAGGTGGGCCTGCGCGTCGAGGTCGATCAGCATGACCCGCTTGCCCTGCCGCGCGAGGCCGGCGCCCACGTTGGCGACGGTCGTGGTTTTGCCCACGCCGCCTTTCTGGTTGGTAAATGCGATGCGCTTCATGTAAACATGTAAATGGAATCATGTAAACACAATTACGTGTAAACATGGCTGCCTTGTCAACCCCTGCTCTGGCGCGCAACCCAGCCCGCTGCCTCGGAAGTCTTTAATCATGTTTACGTGTAAACAAGTTTAAAAGTAAACATGCTTACAGTAGCACCTTTGCCACCTGGCATAGGAAGAGGCACGCGCGTGACAGAGGGGACGGCAGCGAGGGCACCCCGAAGCAGATACTTGCGCCAAAGCGGGGCAGTGCTATCTTATCATCACCTTAACCGGTAAAGAAAAGCCATGCAGACGCCCCGTGCCCTCCAGGTTCACCCGGACGACAACGTCGCTGTGGCCCTCGAAAGCCTCGCGGCAGGAATGGCCATCGAGGTGGGGGGCGTCCGGGTCACGCTGCGCGACGACGTGCCCGTGGGGCACAAAATTGCCCTCCACGACCTTGCCGCCGGCGCGCCCGTCGTCAAGTACGGCGCGCCGCTGGGGCGCGCGACGGAGGTCGTGAGGGCGGGGGCGTGGGTGCATTCCCACAACCTGCGGACGGCGCTTGGAGACCTCCACGCCTACGAATACCACCCGGTAGAAAGGCGGGCCGTCGTACAGGCGGGCGAGGCGCCGACGTTCAGGGGCTACCGGCGCGCAAATGGGAGGGTCGGGACGCGCAACGAAATCTGGGTCGTCAACACGGTCGCGTGCGTGAACCGGGCGGCAGAGCGCATCGCGCGCGAGGCTGACAAACGGTTCGCGGGCCGCGTGGATGGCGTCCACGCGTTTTCGCATCCCTACGGGTGCAGCCAGCTCGGCGACGACCTCGCCAACACGCAGCGGGTGCTGGCGGGCCTCATCCGCCATCCCAACGCGGGCGGCGTGCTCGTCATCGGGCTCGGGTGCGAGAACAACCGGATGGAAACGCTGCTCGCCCTGGCCGGCGACGTGGACCGGTCGCGGCTGCGCTACTTCACGTCCCAACTCGTCGGCGACGAGGTCGAGGCGGGCCTGGAAGCCGTCGAAGAACTCGTCGCGCGGGCTGAAAACGACCGGCGGACGCTTTGCCCCGTCTCCGACCTGGTGCTGGGCGTCAAGTGCGGCGGCTCGGACGCGTTTTCGGGCATCACGGCCAACCCGCTCGTGGGCCGCATCTCGGACAGGCTCGCGGCCTGGGGCGGCACCGTTCTCCAGACCGAGGTGCCCGAGATGTTCGGCGCCGAGCAGCAGATCATGAACCGCGCCGCCAGCCCCGAGGTGTTCGGGGCGGTGGTGGACATGATCAACCGCTTCAAGCAGTACTTCATAGACCACGGCCAGCCCATCTACGAAAACCCGTCGCCGGGCAACAAGGACGGCGGCCTGACGACGCTGGAGGAGAAGTCGCTCGGGGCGACGCAGAAGGGGGGAGGGGCGGTGGTGACGGCGGTGCTCGACTACGGCGAGGCGACGCACGAGAAGGGCCTCAACCTGATCTACGCGCCCGGCAACGACGGCGTCTCGGTGACGGCCGAGGTCGTCAGCGGCGCTACGCTCGTGCTGTTTACCACGGGGCGCGGCACGCCGCTGGGCTTTCCCGTGCCCACGCTCAAAATCTCCACCAACAGCGACATTGCCCGGCGCAAGCCGCACTGGATAGACTTCGACGCGGGCGCCCTGCTCGACGGCTCGGCCACGATGGAGACGCTGGCAGACCGCCTGTTCACCACAATCCTCCAGACGGCCAGCGGCGAGCGGCGGGCGCGCAACGAGGAAAACGACTACCGCGAAATCGCCATCTGGAAGGGTGGCGTGACGCTCTGAGTTATGGTTGATGCCCTGTTTACCGCCGCGCGTGCGCAATTGAGGAGGTTGGAGGCTAGAGGTTGGTTTGCTTATTCCAACCTCCAACCTCCAACCTCCAACCTCCAGCTTTCCGCTCGCGCATTCTGGAAGCGCTTTGCCGTTCTCGCCCTTCTCGTGGCGCTGCCGGCGTGCCGCGCGCACCAGGACGTGACCGTCATCCGGCTGGGCCACGCCCTCGACACCGAGCACCCCGTCCACCAGGCGATGGCGTTCATGGCCCGGACGCTGGCCGAGAGGTCGGGCGGCACGATGCGGCTCGACATTTACCCCAGCCAGCAACTCGGCTCGGAGCGCGAGATGCTCGAACTGCTCCAGATCGGCTCGCTGGGCATGACGAAGGTGTCGTCGAGCGTGCTCGAAAACTTCGCGCCCCAGTACCAGGTGCTCAGCCTGCCCTTTGTCTTCCGCGACGACGCGCACCGCTTTGCCGTGCTCGAAGGCCCCATCGGGCGCGAGCTGCTGGCGGCGCCCGAGCCGTACCGCCTGCGCGGCCTCGCCTTCTACGACGCCGGCAGCCGCTCGTTTTACACCGTGGACAGGCCCGTCCGCGCGCCCGGCGACCTCAGGGGCATGAAAATCCGCGTGCAGGAAAGCGCGACGGCGATGGACATGGTGCGGGCGCTGGGCGGCAGCCCGACGCCCATCGCGTGGGGCGAACTCTACACCGCGCTCCAGCAGGGCGTCGTGGATGGCGCCGAGAACAACCCGCCCAGCTTTTTCCTGTCGCGCCACTACGAGGTGGCCCGCTACTACGTGCTCGACGAGCACACCGCCGTGCCCGACGTGCTCGTCGTGGGCACGACGCTGTGGAACCGCCTCACGCCCCAGCAGCAGCAGTGGCTCCAGGAAGCTGCCGACGCCTCGGCAGAGGTCGAAAAGGGGTTGTGGCACGCGGCAACGGAAGAAGCCCTCGCGGCCATCAGGCAAGCCGGCGTCGAGGTGCTGACGGCCGACAAGGCGCCCTTTGCCGCCCAGGTCGAAGCCATGACGGCGCGCTACGCCGCCGATCCCGCCCTGGCCCGCCTGCTGGGCGCCATCCGCGCCACCCCTTCGACGCCCGCCCCCGGCGACTCCACCCGCGTTCCCCCGACCTCTCGCCCCGATGCGTAGCGACGCCTCTGTTCTCGCGCCCCCCATGCGGCGCCACCCGCTGTACCGCTTCAAAGCCGCCCTCGACACCGCGCTGGGCTGGGCGCTCACCGCCATGATGGGGCTGGCCGTCCTCAACGTGTTGTGGCAGGTGTTCACGCGCTTCGTGCTGGGCAACCCGAGCTCTTTTACCGACGAGCTGGCGCGCTACCTGCTGATCTGGGTGGGGCTTTTCGGGGCGGCGTACGCGACGGGCAAGGGCGCGCACCTGGCCATAGACCTGCTCAAGACCAGGCTGACGGGGCGGGCGCTGCACTGGCACGGCATCGGCGTGGCCGTGGCCGTGGCCCTTTTCGCCTTTTCGGTGATGGTCGTCGGCGGGGCGAAACTCGTCGCGCTCTCGTTTCTGCTGGGGCAGACGTCGGCGGCGCTGCGCGTGCCCCTGGGCGTCGTGTACCTCGCCCTGCCCGCGAGCGGGGCGCTTATCGTGTGCTACCTCGTGCTGTTCGTCATCGAGCGGGTGCGGCTGCTGCGGGGCGGCCTGCCGGCGCTGCCGGTGCTGATGGAGACGGCTGCCGAGGCGTACGCCGAAAACGTGGACGTGAACCGCGCCGAGGGCGACGATGCCGCCCTCGGCGGCGGGGCGGCCCCGACCCACAACCCCGAGGGCTGACCCATGGAATGGCTCGACATTGCCGTGCTGGCCGGCAGCTTTTTTCTGCTCCTGCTCGTGGGCGTGCCCGTGGCGTACAGCATCGGCCTCTCGACGCTGCTGGCGATGCTGCTGAGCATTCTGCCCGCGCCCGCCGTCACGACCGTCGCGCAGCGCATGGCGACGGGCCTGGACTCGTTCACCCTGCTGGCGATTCCGTTTTTCATCCTCGCCGGGCAGCTCATGAACCGCGGCGGCATCGCGCGCCGACTCATTGACCTGGCCAAGTCCATCCTGGGCACGCTGCCGGGCGGGCTGGCGCACGTCAACATTCTGGCTTCGATGCTTTTCGGGGCCATCTCGGGCAGCGCCGTGGCCGCCGCGAGTGCCATCGGCGGCGTGATGGCGCCCGTCATGGAGCGCGAGGGCTACAGCCGCGAGTACGGCGCCGCCGTCAACATCACGTCCTCGACGACGGGCCTCATCATCCCGCCCTCCAACGTCCTCATCGTGTACTCGCTCGCGTCGGGCGGCGTCTCGATTGCGTCGCTGTTTCTGGCCGGCTACGTGCCCGGCATCGTGCTGGGGCTGCTGCTGATGGTGGTGGCGGGCGCCATTGCGCTGCGGCGCGGCTATCCGCGCGAGGCGCGCGTCGGGCTGCGCGAGGTGGGGCGCCGCTTTGTCGCGGCCATCCCGAGCCTGTTCCTGCTCGTCGTCGTGATGGGCGGCATCGTGGGTGGCATCTTCACGGCCACGGAGGCGGCGGCGGTTGCCGTGCTCTACGCCTTTTTGCTGGCGCTTTTCTACCGCGAGATCCGGCTGTCCGACCTGCCGGGCATCCTGCTCGACTCGGCCACCACGACGGCCGTGGTGATGCTGCTGATTGCCACGAGCCTGGCGATGTCGTGGATCATGGCCTACGCCAACATCCCGCAAAGCGTGACGGCGGCGCTGCTGGGCCTCACGAGCAGCCCCATCGCCATCCTGCTCATGATCAACCTGGTGCTGCTCGTCGTGGGCACGTTTATGGACATGACGCCCGCCGTGCTCATCTTTACGCCCATTTTCCTGCCCGTGGCGACGGGGCTGGGCATAGACCCCATCCACTTCGGCATCATCATGGTGCTCAACCTGTGCATCGGGCTGTGCACGCCGCCCGTGGGGGCCGTGCTGTTCGTGGGCGTGGGCGTGGCCGGCACGTCCATCACGCGCGTGCTGCGGCCCCTCGTGCCGCTTTTCGTGGCAATGGTCATCGCCCTGCTCGCGGTCACGTTCGTGCCGGCGCTGAGCCTGTGGCTGCCGCGCCTGTTTGGATATTGAGCAGGGCAGGAGGGGGGCGCCCCGCCGCCGTACTTTTCAGGCCATGAACAAAAAAGTCCGCCTCGTTGACATCGCCGACCGCCTGGGACTTACCAAGGTGAGCGTGTCGAAGGCGCTGCGCGACCACAGCGACATCTCGGCGGAAACGCGGGCGCTGGTGAAAAAGACGGCCCTCGAGATGGGCTACACGCCCAACCTCGTGGCGCGCTCGCTGTCCTCGCACCGGTCGCACACGCTGGGCGTCGTCGTGCCCAAAATCGCCCACACGTTTTTCTCGTCCGTCATCGAGGCCGTGCAGGAGGAGGCCACGCGGCGCGGCTACGGCATCGTGCTGGCCGTGTCGAGCGAAAAGGCCGCCCTCGAGCGCCAGCACATCGAGCGGCTGCTCTCGATGCGCGTGGATGGCCTGCTCGTCTCCGTCTCGGCCGAGGCGCCCGACCTCGACATCTACGCGCGCGTGCGGCAGATGGGCGTGCCGCTCGTCTTTTTCGACCGCAACATCGGCGGGCTGGGCTTTGGCAGCGTAACCGTGGACGACCGCGCCGCCGCCCGGCAGGCCGTCGAGCACGCCATCGGGCTGGGCCACCGCGACATCGTCCACATTGCCGGCACGGACGCCGTCGGCATCGGGCGCGAGCGGCGCGCGGGCTACGAAGACGCCCTGCGCGCCCACGGCATCCCCGTCCGGGAAGAACTCATCGTCAAAGGCGGCTTCGACGCGTGGTACGGCTACCGCGCCACGCGCGACCTGCTGGCCCGAGGCGTCGAGCCGCGCGCCGTTTTTGCCGTCACGCAGCCCGTGGGCATCGGCGTGCACGGCGCCCTCGTCGAGGCGGGGCTGGCCGGGAGCGTGTACCTCGTCTCGTTTGGCGACGAGGTCATCAGCGCGTTTGCGCCCATCTCCAACGCCTACGTGCGCCAGCCCACCCGCGAGATGGGGCTGCGCGCCGTGGCCATGCTGGTCGAGCAGGTCGAAAACGGCGTCTGGCCCGCGGGCGGCGAGCAGCACGAGGTGCTCGGCGTCGAACTCGTCACCGATCCGTCCCTCGCCGTGGCGCCGTAGTTGCGCGGGCGCTTGCGGGCCGGCGGGCCGTCGCTTATCTTGACTTTACCGGTAAAGTAAAAGGATCGCCGACCCCATGCTCCGCCCCCTTTCCCGCCACGATGCAGGCGCGCTGGAAGCGCTACCCGAGCGCACGCTCCAGTTCGGGACGGGTGCCCTGCTGCGCGGCCTGCCGGACGCCCTCGTGGACGAGGCCAACGGCGCGGGGCGCCGCGCCGGGCGCGTCGTGATGGTGGGCCAGACGGGCAGCGGGCGCGCCGACGCCTTTGCCGGGCAGGACGGCCTCTACACCCTCTGCGTGCGCGGCCTCCGCGATGGGCAGCCCGTGGACGAGACGCGCCTCGTTTCATCGGTGTCGCGCGCGCTGTCGGCGCGGAGCGACTGGCCCGCCGTGCTCGACGTGGCCCGCAGCCCCGACCTCGAACTCGTCGTCTCGAACACGACCGAGGTGGGCATCGCCGACGACCCCGGCGACCGCCGCGAACCGGGTCCGCCGCGCTCGTTTCCGGGCAAGCTGGCCGCCGCGCTGGCCACGCGCGCCGAGGCGTTTGGCTACGCGGGCGGCGCGCTCGTCGTGCTGCCGTGCGAACTCGTCGAGGCCAACGGCGAAAAGCTGGCGGCCCTCGTGCGCCGCCACGCCACGCGCTGGGGGCTCGACGCCCGCTTTTTCGACTGGCTGGACGCGCAGGTCACCTTTGCCGACACGCTGGTGGACCGCATCGTGCCCGGCCTGCCCGGCGACGCCGCCGAGCTCTACGCGCGGCTGGGCTACACCGACCGCCTGCTGACCGTTGCCGAGCCGTACCGGCTGTGGGCCATCCGCGGCGATGCCGGCCTGGCGGCGCGGCTGCCCTTTGCCGGGCTGGAAGGCGTGGTCGTGACGCCCGACCTGGCGCCGTACCGCGAGCGCAAGGTGCGCATCCTCAACGGCGGCCACACGGCAACCGTGCCGGCGGCGCTGCTGTGCGGGCTGGAAACCGTTCGGGAGGCCGTCGAGGACGGGGTGGTGGGGCCGTTTATCCGCCGCGTGGTGCTGGACGAAATCGTGCCCAGCCTCGACCTCGACCCGGCAATGGCGGGGGCGTTTGCGCGCGACGTGCTCGACCGCTTTGCGAACCCTTTCATCCGCCACGAACTGCTCGGCATCACGTTTCAGCAGACGGCCAAGCTGGGCGTCCGCGTGGTGCCCTCGGTGCTGGGCTTTGCCGCCCGGCGGGGCGCGGTGCCGCCGCTGCTGGCCTTTGGCGTGGCCGCCTTTCTCGCCTCGACGCGCCCCGGCGCGCTGCCCGACGGGCGCCCCGCCGACGACGCCGACGCCGACTGGCAGGCCCGCTGGGCAGACGTGGACGCGGCAGACGACGGGGCAGTGCGCCTTTTCGCCCGCCGGGCGCTGGCAGGCGTGTGGCCCGCGCTGGCCTCGGTGGATGGTCTGGGCGAAAAGGTGGCTGGTGCGCTTGTCGCCATCAGCCGCGACGGCTGCCGGGCAGCCCTCGGCGCGCAGCTTGCCAATTCCAACTAACGCCCCCGCAGGGGCTTGCAGCCATGAACCGCGAGCAGATTCTCCAGTCCGTGCTGTCGAGTGGCGCCGTCGCCGTC
>CBDUCD010000012.1:0-20981 GCA_965365535.1 uncultured Rhodothermales bacterium
CCCCGCCTGCGCGGGGATGACTCGCGCTCGTAGTCCGCCGCCTCCTCGAACTGCGCTGGATCCCCGCCTTCGCGGGGATGACTGGAAAAGAGTGATTCGCGGGGATGACGACTTGCGGGGCGGGGATGACAAGTAGGGGGAGGTGCTGGTAATTCAGCTAAGGGGATGCGCTGGTAATGCAGCGATTTGGTATCAGTAGAGCGTGCGGTGGAGGATTTCGAGCTGCACGTCGCGCCCCAGGTCCACGAACCGGGCGCTGAAGCCGCCCACGCGCACGAACAGGTGGCCGTACGCCTCGGGGTGACTCATCGCCCTTTCCAGGTCGCCGCGCCGCACCACGCTGATCATGGCCTGCGCCCCGCCCCCCTCGAAGTACGCCTCCAGCAGCGCTTCGAGTTGAGGCCGGCGGGCGCCGAACAGGTCGGGCCCGAACTTCATGTTCTGCACCGCCCCGGCGTGGATGGCCGTGGACGGCTTGAGCATCGAGTTGAGCAGGGCCGTGACGCCTTTGCGGTCGCAGCCACTCGAAGGCGCGTTGCCGTTGTTCATGGGCTGGCCGGCGCGGCGCCCGTCGGCGGAAGCCCCTGTCCAGTGGCCCAAGAGCGTGTTGGCGGCGTTGTTGATGACGACGACGAGGTAGGAGTCGAGCCCGACGCGCGCGGCCTGCGCCCGCGTGGCATTGCACACGTGGTCGTGGACGCGGCACAGCATGGCGTCGGCGCGGGCGTCGTCGTTGCCGTACTTGGGGGCGTCGCGCAGCAGGGCGCGCAGGCGGTCGTGGCCCTCGAAGTCGGCGCGGAGCGCGTCGAGTAGCTGGGCGGGCGTAATCAGCCGGCGGTCGTACACGAGTTCCTGGATGGCCGTCAAACTATCGGCGGCGTTCGTGTTGCCGTAGGTTTCGAGCGTGCCGCCCAGCCAGCGGGCGCCGCCCGCGCAAACGCCGCGTCCCCGTTCGAGGGCGTCGCCGAACAGCATCGAGAGAAACAGGCACGGCGCCTCGCCGCCGGCCACGCGGTATTCCAGCGCCTCCTGCTCGGCCATAAGCTCCACGAAATGCTCGACCTGCCGCGCGTACGCCTTCCACAAGTCCTCGAACGTGGCGAAGTCCTCGAAGCGGCCCAGCGCGAGGCCGGCCTGCCGGCCCGTGAGGGGGTCGCGGCCGTCGTGGAGCGTGACTTCGAGCGCCTTGAGCAGGTTGATGACGCCGCTGGGCGTGCCCATGCTGCGGTGCCAGATGACGTACTCGCCGCAGCCGTAGGGCACGTACTGCTCGGCCACGTCCCGATCCACGCCAAAGGCCGCCATCACGGCGGGCACGTTTACGTCGTCGTTGTAGAGGAGGGGAAACGTGCGCCCCTCGCCGATCACGTCGAGCGCCCGGGCCATCAGGGCGGGGTGCTGGCCGGCGTAAAAGCGCAGCGATAGCTGCGGCTCGGCTTCGAGCACGGTGCGGCTGGCCTCTATCGCCAGGAGGGCAAAGCGGTCGGCGTCGGGCTCGTCGGGCCGCCCCACCCCTCCGACAATCACGCGGTTGTGGACGCGCGTTTCGCGGTCGGCCATGAGTTGCCAGAGCGACTGTACGAGGCCGAGCGCCTCGTCTTCGCCCAGCGTGCCCTTTTCCAGGTCGCGGGCCAGCAGCGGCCCCAGCGCCACGTCGAGCCGTCCGTGGTTGCGGATGTCGCCGATGAGGGCGTAGAGCCAGTAAAGCTGGAGTGCCGCCCGGAACGACGGCGGCGGCCCGGCGAGCAGGGACGCCAGCGCCTCGGCCATCGCCAGGCACTCGGCCCGGCGGGCGGCGTCGGCAGCACCGCCAGCGGCGGCCCGCGCCTCGGCCTCGTAGCGGCGGACGACGTCGGCCAGCACGTCGAGGGCGAGGGCCATGCCCGCGAACAGGTCGGCGTCGCCGCCCGCGGCCCGCGCCTCTTCCCGCCGCGCTTCTACGCGGGCCTTCAGCCCCGGCAGGCCCAGCCGGAAAAGCAGGGGCGCGTCGAGGGTGCCGCCGGTAAGCCGGTAGAGCGGAAAGGCGACGCCGTGGGTGTTCATCCAGTCGTCGGAGGGCAGGGCGCGGGCCATCGGGGGCGGGTACGCCGCGCGCACCTTTGCCGCCGTGCTCTCGGCGTCCCAGAACGCCGTCATGGCCCCCACCTGCCGGCGCGTGTCGGCGTCGAGGTCGTGTGTTTCGAGGGCCCCGGCGATGGCGTCGGGGAGGTGGTAGTAGCCAAAGGCCGCCGTGCCCCACTCGTCGGGGCTGAAGCCGACAAGGGCGGGCCGGATGCGCCCGGCCAGCCGGTCGCCGCCTTCGATGGGCTGGAACAGGGCGGGCGCCTGCACGCGCAGGCAGTGCGCCTCGCGCAGCGCCGGGTGGGCTTGCTGATAGCGGCGGTACGTCTCGGTGAACAGCAGCTCCAGCTGGAACGGCTGCTCGGGCGAGGTGCGCGGCACCATCTGGCCGGTCTTTTTCTGCTGGGCGGAGGCGGCGGGTTGCATGGCGAAAAAGAGGAAAAGGGCAGCATAAAAGGTAGGCGGCGGCGGTGCGGGGCGCTGCCGGCAGCCCCCGCTGCGGGGTGCCGGGCGCGGCCCTACGCGCGGCGCGTCAGCGCGGGGCGGGCAGGCGGTTCCAGCCTGCCAGCAGCCCTTTCAGGCGCCTGTACGACGCCTTGGGCGAGGCGTCCTCGCGGACGAGGCCGCCGTTCGGGATAAACGTGCGGAAGTCGGCAAAGTCGTACCAGTTGACGGCGTGGATGTAGGGCTTGCTGTAGAAGACGGTGTAGAGCGCTTCGAGCCAGTCGGCCTGCACGTCCTCGTCCCACGGGCGGTGCCAGTCGTAGAGCGGCCCCGGCATCTCCATCTTGCCCGCGAGCACGTCGGCCCGGGTGGGGCCGGACGAGGCGCCGATTTCGGTGATATAGACGGGCTTGCCAAAAGCGGCAAAGCGCTCGACGTGGCGGACGATGTCGGCGAGGGCGCGCTCGGGGAAGTACATCTGCACGCCGACGGTCTCGAACGGCACGTCGGCCTCGACGAGGTCGGCGACGAACTGGCGAGGCGTGCGCAGCGGGCGATCGGCCTTGCCGTGGGCCGCCTGCCGGTACGAGGCATACAGCCCGTAGGGGCAGCAGTTGTTGATGAGTCGCTCGACGCGGGGGTTGGCGTCGCGCGTCGTCTCGCAGGCCAGGCGCGTCACCTCGGTGATCTCGTCGGGCGTGAGGTTGTGGACGTTGGCCCAGTCGTGGTACTCGTTGACGACTTCCCAGTGCAGCACGCGGCTGCCGTAGTGGCCGACGAGTTCGCGGACGTGGTTTTCGACGTAGCGTTTGAGGTCGGGCAGCTTTTTGTCGCGCAGCCAGCCGGGCGTGACGGACGGGTGGAACCACACGAGCGGGCGCCCTTCGATGGTGATGCCGCGTTCCACGAGCCAGTCCACGATGTCGTCTTTGAGGCCCCACCGGTACACGCCCTCGCGCGGCTCGAAAACGGGGTACCACGTGTCCCACACGTAGTGGGTGACGGTGGCGAAGTTGAACACGTCCTCGAAGCGCTCGGTCATGCCTTCCGAGCGCGCCCACACGTACTGGCGCGTTTCGCAGCCGAAGTAAAAGGAGTCGGGGCGCGGCCGCGCCAGCACCGCCGTGGCGTGCTCCATCTCGACTTTCTCGCCGGCCCACAGGGCGTGAAGCAGGGCCTGGTTTGCCAGTGCCCCGGCCTTTTCGCCCTGCTGCTTTTCGGCGCTTTCGAGCACTTCCTGCGACAGGGCGTGGAGGCCGCGCACCTCGGCGGAAAAGGCCGTGCCACCTGCGGCGTAGCGCGCCAGCGTGGCGGCGTTGCGGGCCACGTAGCTGCGCGCGAACTCGACGTTGAGGTTGCGCGAGGGCGCCTCGCGGAACGCCTCGGCGGTGTAGAACTGCCCGGCGTTGTCGGCTTCGAGCCACACGAAGCCGAAGCCCTCGACAAACCAGCGCGCGTTGACGGCAAAAGGCCGCGCCGCCATCGCCGGGGGCAGCACGATGCCCTCGCCCGTCACCTGCAGCGGCGACTCGAACGGGTCGCCGTCGGGCGTGGTGGCGTACGCCCATTCCAGCGCCGGCATGACGGGGCTCGGGTACGGCCGCAGCACCAGCCCGTCTGCCCGCCGGTGCGGACGCGCCCACGCCCGCCCACCGGCCACGAGCGACGCGGCGCCGGCGGCAGCCGTGGCCTGGATAAACGCGCGCCGGTTGCAGCGGGACGCTGGGGGTTGGGGGTTAGTCATTGGTCATTGGTCGTTGGTCATTTGTCATTGGTCATTGGTCGTTGGATGTTGGAGGCTGGCGGTTGGAGGCTGGCGGTTGGAGGCTGGCGACTGGGTTGAATGACCAGTGTCAAGTGACAAATGACAAATGACGAGTGACAAATGACCAGTGACGCCTCTCAGCAACTCGGGCAGGCGCTGCCGCCGGTCGAGCCGACGCTGGGGTCGGTGCCGCCTACTGCCGGGGGCGTGCTGGCGCGCGCGGGGCCGGCGTTCCAGCGGCGCTGCAGGGCCTGGAGGCGGCGGTACGCTTCCTTCGGCTCGCCCTTGGGCGACCTGAGCAGCCCGCCGCTGGGGATGTAGAAGTGCGGATCGACAAAGTCGAACCAGTGCGCGCCCTCGACGAAATCCTTGCTGTAGGCCAGCGTGTAGATGCCTTCGAGCCAGTCGGCCTGCGTGTCCTCGTCCCACGGGCGGTGCCAGGCGTAGGGGCCGTCGGGGATGGGCACGGTGCCGAGCCTGACCGACTGCTCGGTCGGGCCGCCGGGGCAGCCGACTTCGGAAAGGTGGACGGGTTTTTGGAACTCTTCAAAGCGCTCGACGAGCAGAATCGAATCCTGCAGGTCGCGCTCGGGGAAGTACATCTGCTGGCCGATGTGGGTAAAGTCCACGCCGGCATCCACCAGGTCGCGCGTAAACTGGCGGGGCGTGCGCTGCCGGTAGCGGGCGGGCTGGTCGGGCCACCCCGAGTACTGCCCCATCTGGACGTACTCGGCAAACGGGCAGCAGTGGTTGACGAGCCGGCGCACGCCCGGCGCCGCGTCGGCGGCCACGTCGCAGGCGAACTTGGTCAGCTCGACGATCTGGTCGGGGCTGAGCATGACCTCGTTGGCCCAGTCGTGGAACTCGTTGACGATTTCCCACGCCCAGATGTCGTCGCCGTAGTGGCCGACGGTCGTGCGGACGTGCTTTTCGGTGTAGCGCTTGAGGTCGTCGAACGACTTGGCCTTGATCCAGTCGGGCGTCACCCAGGTGTGAAACCAGAGCAAGGGGCGCCCCTCGACCGTGATGTCGTGCTGCCGCATCCGGCGGACGATGGCGTCGCGGAACTCGAAGTTGTAGTCGTCCTCCTGCCGCTCGAAGTCGCCGATGACGCCCTCGTGCGTCCACACGTACGTCACGGTGGCGAAGTCGAACACGTCGGCAAAGCGCTGCATGAACAGCTCGGGCGTCTCCATCTGGTAGAACGCGCGGGCGTCGCAGCCGAAAAAGAAGTCGGATCGCGGCCCGCGCCGCGCGATGGCCCAGTCTGCATAGCCCAGTTCCAGCGCCTCGCCGCCCCGAAGCGCGTACAGCAGCGCCTGCTGCGCCCACGCGCCCCGACTCGCCTCATCCCCCGCCTTTTCGGCGTCCTCCAGATACCCCTCCGACAGGTCGTGGTAGCCCTGCACCTCGCGCCCCGCCGCGTAGCCCTGCTGCGCGTGCTGGGCCAGCCGGCGGCGGTTGCGCAGCACGCGGCTCCGCGCCAGTTCCACGTTCAGGCTCAGCCGGCGCGTCTGCCCCTCGGGCGGCAGCGCGTAGCCCTCGCCCCCGTTGTCGGCGGTGAGAAACAGGTAGCCGAAGCCCTCGACAAACCACTTCACGTTCACGCCAAAGCGGTCGTGCCCCTCGGTGTCGGAGATGGTGACGCCCTGCGCCGTCGAGGCGGTGATGTTGGAGTGGAAGGCGTCGCCCTGCGTGTCCGAGGCGTAGGCCCAGTCGAGCAGGTAGGGGCCGCGTCCTTCCTGCACGAAATGGGGCGTGAAGACGAGGGTGCCCGCTGCGGTGCGCGGGCGCGTCCGGCGCGGCGTCAGAATCGTGGGGGCCGGCGGCACGAGCAGCCCCGCGGTGGCAATCGCGGTGTGCTTGAGAAACGTCCGGCGGTCTGGGTAACGCATGGCGTCCGAGGGATGGAATGGAAACGGGGCGGCGCGTCAGGGGCGGGCGCCCCACTGCTGTTGCAGCGCCTGGAGGCGGTGGAAAATGGGCTTGCGCTCGCCCTGCGCGTCGCGGACGAAGCCGCCGTTTTTGATCCACGACGGCCCGTCGAGAAAGTCGTACCAGTTGGCCGCTTCGATCCACGGCTTGCTGTAGGCGAGGGTGTAGAGCCCCTCCAGCCAGTCGGCCTGCAGCTCGTCGTCCCACGGGCGATGCCAGGCGTACGGCTCGGCGGGCAGGCCGAGGGTGCCGTCGAGCACCGTCTGCCGCGACGGGCCGGACGTGGCGCCGGCCTCGGTGATCTGCACGGGCCGCCCGAAAGCCTGGTAGCGTTCGAGCAGCACCACGATGTCCTGCAGGTCGCGGTAGGGGAAGTACATCTGCTGGCCCGTGATCGTAAAGTCCACGCCCGCGTCCACCAGGTCGCGCATGAACTGCCACGGGGTGCGCTGCGGGTACGTCGCGTCCAGGTCGTTCCACTTTTTGAGCTGGACGTATTCGCCAAACGGGCAGCAGTTGTTGATGAGCCGCCCGACGCCCGGCGCGGTGTCTTTTGCCACGTCGCAGGCGAGCCGCGTCAGCTCGACGGCCTGCTCGGGCGTGAGGCGCACCTCGTTGGCCCAGTCGTGAAGCTCGTTGACGACTTCCCACGCGTACATCTCGCCGCCGTAGTGGCCCACGACGCGGCGCGTGTGCTGCTCGACGTAGCGCAGCAGGCCGTCGTAGGATTTGTGCCGCAGCCAGTCCGGCGTGACGGTTTTGTAGGGATAGAAAAGGGGGCGGCCCTCGACGGTGATGCCGCGCCCCCGCAGCTTTCCGAGCACCACGTCGCGCAGGCCGAACTGCTCGTCGCCCTCCGCCGGCTCGAAGTCCGGCATCCCCGTCGCGTGGTAGATGGGGTAGTGCGTGATGGTGGCGTAGCCGAAAAGCTCGGCAAAGCGGTCGAGAAACACGTCGGGGTCCATCTGGAAAAAGGCCCGCGTGTCGCAGCCGAAAAAGAAGTCTGTCCGCGGCCCGCGCCGCGCGATGGCCCAGTCTGCATAGCCCAGTTCCAGCGCCTCGCCGCCCCGAAGCGCGTACAGCAGCGCCTGCTGCGCCCACGCGCCCCGACTCGCCTCATCCCCCGCCTTTTCGGCGTCCTCCAGATACCCCTCCGACAGGTCGTGGTAGCCCTGCACCTCGCGCCCCGCCGCGTAGCCCTGCTGCGCGTGCTGGGCCAGCCGGCGGCGGTTGCGCAGCACGCGGCTCCGCGCCAGTTCCACGTTCAGGCTCAGCCGGCGCGTCTGCC
Source organism: uncultured Rhodothermales bacterium (assembly GCA_965365535.1). Classification (GTDB taxonomy): domain Bacteria; phylum Bacteroidota; class Rhodothermia; order Rhodothermales; family BA12; genus CBDUCD01. Next base: position 7,494 of record CBDUCD010000012.1, read on the forward strand.
CCTCGGGCGGCAGCGCGTAGCCCTCGCCCCCGTTGTCGGCGGTGAGAAACAGGTAGCCGAAGCCCTCGACAAACCACTTCACGTTCACGCCAAAGCGGTCGTGCCCCTCGGTGTCGGAGATGGTGACGCCCTGCGCCGTCGAGGCGGTGATGTTGGAGTGGAAGGCGTCGCCCTGCGTGTCCGAGGCGTAGGCCCAGTCGAGCAGATGCGGCCCCTGCGCTTTCTGGACGTAGGTGGGCGCAAAGACGAGCACGCCGGCGTCGGTGCGGCGCCGCGTGCGCCGGGGCGTCAGGATGTCGGGCACGCGGGGCGCGAAAAGCAGCCCACCTGCCAGCGCCGACGTTTTGAGAAACGCCCGGCGATCCGGCCCCGCGCCTGCGGGCGTGCCGGGCTCGTGTGGATAGGGCCTAGCCACGGTACACCTGCACCTGCTGCGGCGCGAGCCGCACGCGGAGGGTGGCGCCCGCTTCGGTGGCCGACGCCTCGACGGCGCCGCCGCCGAAAATCTCCTCGAAACGACCCACCGCGAGGCCGGGCACGTCCAGCAGCGCCTCGACGGGATGGCTTTCGAGGTTGCGGACGATCAGCATCGCGTCTCGCCCGCTGCTCAGCCCGTCCACCCGCACGCGCCCGTTGCCGATAGCGGTGGGGTGGGCGAGTGGCAGCGTGTCCTCGATCAGCCCCGCCACGAAGTCGGCGTTGGCCTGGAGGTTTTCGCGCTGGAGCAGGAGTCCGACGTACGAGCCGATGAGCAGGGCCTGCCCCTTGCCGTAGGCGTGGCGCGTGACGGCCGCCTCGCCGTCGCGGTAGGTGGCCAGCACCTCGGCGCCTTCAGCGAAAAACGTCTCCTTCACGCGGGCGCCGTACGCCTTGCGGCCCCGGGCGAAACCGGGCAGGTCGCGCGCGGCCACGATCTCGACCATGCCCTGCCCGCCCGACGCGTCGAAGGGTTGCGCGGCCACGAAGCCGCTACCCTCAAACGCCTCGGCGAGGCGCTGCCGCGCGCCGGTCCCCTCCCCTGCCCGCACCACGCCCTGCACGATGGTGTAGGCGTGCTCGGCAGCCGGCTCGGCGTTTTTCTGCCTGACGCCGAAAACCTCGTCGAGTCCGTAGCCGGGGATGGTGGTGTGGTGGCGCCCCGCCTCGACGTTCCAGCCGCCGAAATAGGCTTCGCCCACGAGCACGCCGCCCCCTTCGACCCACGCTTTCAGCTTGCCGGCGATTTCAGCCGAGAGCCAGTACGGGAAAGGCACGACGATGACGCGGTACTGGTCGAGCACCGGGGCGCTGCCCGCGAAGTCGCCGGGGTGGACGAGGTCCACGACGTGGTTCTGCTCGTAGAGGGCGCGGTGGAAGCCGAGAATCGAGTCCGTCGCGGTTTTCTCGCTGCCCGTGGCCGCCCAGGCAAACACCTGGTTTTCGGGGCTGTAGAGCAGCGCCACCCGGGCAGGCGGGGGCGCGCTGTCGAGCACGAAGGCGGCGTGCTGCTGGAGCACCCGGCCGGTCTCGGCGAAACTTTCGAGCCACGGCGTCGGCGAGCCGTCGAGGTGGGCGAGGCCCCACGTGGGCGCCTCGCGGCCCAGCGTCTCGGGGCGGTACTGCCAGAACAGAAAGCCCTTGAGGCCCGCCGCCAGCCCGGTGAAAACGTGCCGCTTGACGTCGTCGGCGGTGATTTTCCCGGGCAGGTCGAGCGTGTAGCCCATCAGCATCAGCATCTCGGCGGAGATGGTGGGCTTGCCACGGGCGCACGAGCGCAGCACGTCGCACATCATCGGGTCGTCCATCTGCGTGATGCCGTGGAGGTCGCCCAGCGCGCCCACGTTCCACGGGTCGCTGGCCGTCGAGACGACGGGGAAGCCCTGAATAAAAACGTGGTGGCACATGAGCGGGTGCCTGCCGCCGTCGGCCTCGCGGGCCACACTGAAGCGGCGGCGCACGTGCTGCCCGAGCGTGTGGACGAAAAACGCGCGCCAGTCCACCAGGTCGTTGAAGGTGTTGCGCGTGCGCGGGATTTCGGCCTCGTCGAAGTGGGTGTAGTTGCGGTTCCACGCCGCGTTCAGCGCTTCGACGCTGGCGTACTTCGTGGCCAGCCACGTCTTGAAAGCCTGCCGGGCGTGCGGGTTGTAGTCCAGCATGTCGCCCATGCGGCGGGCGTCGTCGGCCCACAGCCGCAGCTCGGCCATCGACTGCGTGAGTTCGGGCTCGCTGGCCACGTTCCAGATGGCGAGGGCGGGATGGTCGCGGTAGCGCTCGACGGCGGCGCGCAGCCAGCGGAAGCAGTGCTCCTGGGCGGCGTCGTGGCAGAGCGAGAGGCCCAGCCCGCCGATCTGGCGGTGCGGCTGCGTCTGCGGCCCGACGGCCTCGCCGCGCAGCGTCAGCATGGAGGCGTCGGGGTACTTCCGGTAGATCCACGCCGGCGCCACGTCCACAATGGTGTTGAGCATCACGCGCAGGCCGTGCGCGTGGGCGACGTCCATCAGCCGGTCAATGTCGCTGAAGTCGAAGCGGCCCTCCTCGGGGTGATTCCACCGCCACTGGAGCCAGTACTTGACCATCGTGAAGCCCAGCGCGGCCATGCGGGCGTGGTCGCGCTCCCAGTCGGCTTCGGGCGGCGAGGGCGCGCGGTAGTACTGCGAGCCGTAGGGGACGTATTCCGAGGTGAGCAGCGCGCGCATCGGGGGGCGGGAAGGCGAAAAGGACGGGTAGAAGGGCTACCCCGGAGGGCGTGTCAGACGAGGGGGGCGAGGTAATCGTAGCCCAGCCGCAGGCCCGCCTTGACCCTTTCGGCGGAGCCTTCGTACTCGGGGTCTTCGTGCTCGATGGAGAGCACGTCGTCGTAGCCGCCGGCGCGGAGGGCGCCGATAAAGGCGGGCCAGTCGAGGGCGCCTTTGCCCGGCATCCGGTAGCGCCACCAGCCCGACTGCCACACGTTGTCGGTAAGCTGCCGGGCCAGGATGCCGTAGCGCTGCCTGCCGCCGGGCAGGATTTCGGCGTCTTTGGCGTGGGCGTGGAAAATGCGCGGCGCGTAGTCGCGCGCCGCCTGCACGTAGTCTATGCCCAGCCAGTACAGGTGCGACGGGTCGAGGTTGAGGCCGAAGTTTTCGCCGGGCACCTCGTCGAACAGCGCGTCCCACAGCTCGGGCGACCACGCGTAGTTGCCGGGCAGGCCAAACTGCACCCAGTTTTCCATCGGGCAGTTTTCGATCATCACGCGCACGCCCCGGTCGGCGGCGTACGCCACGATGGGCCGGAACACCTCGCCGATTTCCCTGAGGATCGCCTGCGGCGCGTCGGGCCTGCCGCCCACGAACGTGCCCACGCGGTCCACGCCCAGCAGCGCGGCGGCGTCAATGACTTTTTTGAGGTGGCCGAGGTGCTGCTGCCGCTGCGCCCTGTCCGGGTGGAGGTTGTTGTCGTAGTAGGCGAGGGCCGAGATTTCGAGCCCGTGCCCGTCGAAAAGCTCCCTGATGCGCGCCGCGTCGCTGGCGGTGAAGCTTTCGGCGCGGACGTGGCTGGCCTGGTAGTCGCGCGTGGCGTCGTAGGGCCACGCGGCCAGTTCGAGGGCGCCAAAGCCCTGCCCCGCCGCCCACGCGGCGACTTCGGCCAGGGGCGTCTGCGGCATACAGGCGGTGAGAAAACCGATTTTCATGGGGTGGGAATGGAAAGCGTGGGTTCGGGGGTCAGCGGCTGAGGGCGACGGCGGCGATGTCTTTTTTGACGACATCCTCGCGGGGCGTGCCGCGCCGGAACAGGACGAAGTACGTGGCCGCCTGCCCGCCGGCAGGGTGGCAGGCGCTGTGCCACACGCCCGCCCCGACGATGGCGGCCTCGCCGGGCCGCACCTCGAAAACTTCGACGGCGTCGCCCTCCCCGCTGCCCACCACGGGCAGCAGCACGGCGCCGTCAATGGGGATGACGACCTCGGGCGACCGGTCGTGCTTTTCCACCCACGCCACGGCGGGCGCGGGCTGCGCGTACACGGTGCAGTAGCCCACGTCCGTCTCGCCTTCGACGTGGAAAAAGGCGGCCTCCGACCAGTAGCTGAAGGCGGCGTCGCCGGCCAGCGGCGGCTCGCCGGGCAGGCGGGCGACGCGGCCGTAGCGCGCGAAGTTCTCGGGCGTGATGCGGGGCGCGTTCATGGCGACTGCCGGGACAGGTGGACGAGGACGACCTGCCCGCCTTCCAGCGCGAGCGGCACGACGGTCTGCCCATTTTCGCGGCGCGCCCCCTCGAAAGGCGTGGCGCTACCCAGTTCGTCGTAGCGCGTGGCCGCGCCGTCGAAAGTGCGCGGCACAGTCACCTCGACGCTGGCGCGGCGCGCGTCCTCGTGCATCCCCTCGCCCACGCGGTTCTGCTCGCCAATGCGGCGCGTCTGGAGCCACGCCGCCACGATCACGTCGCCATCCTCCTGCTCGAACGCGTGCACGACGACGTCGGAGCGCAGCGGACGCGCCGCGACCACCTCGGCGTCGAGCGAGCGCATGGGCTCGCGGTACAGGGTGTTGACAAAGGCGAGGGCGCGGGCCGCCGGCTTCCACGTGTGGTCGGCGTAGGCGACGCCGAGAAAGCGGTTGTTGTCGTTGTCGCCGATGACCTCCTCGCTGGGCGGCAGGTCTTTGACCTCGTACCACGCCAGGGCCGAGAGCTTGTCGGTGGCGAGCGCGGCGGTGACGGTGCGGACGAGCTGGACGGCCTGGAACGCGGGCGTGTGCTCGTAGGCGTAGTACGCCTCGTAGCCCGGCGACACGTACGAACCCCTTCGGAACGTGCTGTAGCCTACCTCGGCCATCCACAGGGGCTGCCCCTGGCCGTAGCGCCCCACGATCTCGGCCACGCGCCCGACGTACGCGCCGATGTCCTCGACGGGGTACGTGGCCCACGTTTCGTAGTAGTTGTGCATGTTCACCACGTCCACGGCAGGGCTGATGGCGTGGTCGCGGAAAAGTTCGAGCAGGTAGTCGGTGTCGTGCGCCAGCCCGCCCAGCACGACGGTCGCCTCGGGGTCGGCGCGGCGCACGGCCTCGGAGCCGATCTTGACGAAGCGCGCGAAGTCCTCCGCCGGCCCCGTCCAGTACCACTCGATGTCGGGCTCATTCCACAGCTCCCACGTTTTGATGCGGCCTTTGTAGCGCGTGACGAGCTGGGTCATGAAGCGCCCGAACGCCTCGTAATCCACGGGCGGCGAGCGCCAGAAAAAGGCTTCCTCCTGGTTGGTCGCGTTCCACCTGGGCGTGTAGGCCACGTAAGGGATCAGGGTGATGCCGTAGTCGTCCACGGCGGTTTCGACCAGGTCGTCCCAGAAGCCCCAGTCGAAGTGGCCCTCGCTGGTTTCGATGGCATCCCACCCGAACGAGATGCGCAAGAGGCGCACGCCCAGCGAGTCGAGCAGCTTGAAATCTTTTTCGTAGAGGGCCTTCGTGGTCGTCTCCTCGGGGTAGTCCTCGCACAGCCCGAGGGGCGCGTGGTAGTACGCCGCCCCCTCGGGGCGCGTGAGGCTGCCGTAGAGCAGCCCGCCCGGCGGGGCGTTCTGGGCCTGCGCGTGGCCTGCCAGCACGCCGCCGGCAGCGAGGGCGGCGCAGCACAGGGCCAGCCGCGCGCGAAAGGCGAAAAAGGCAAAGGGGTGGGTCATGGCTGTTAAAAGGTGACGCCCGAGAAGAGGATGACGTTGGCGTACGGGGTGGCCTCGCCCGTGCGCACAAAGGCCGTGTTGGGGCTTGCAGCGGTGCACTTTTTGAACGCCTCGTGCGAGACGCGCTCGACGGCGGTGCCCTCCAGCCGCGCCATCAGGCCGCGATAGAGGCCGCTGCCGCTCTGGGCCAGCTCGTCGGCGACGATCGCCCGCTCCACTTGCAGCTCTTCGAGAATCACGTCGAGCGTGTCGAGAAAGCCGGGCAGGCCGGGGCGCAGCGCCAGGTCCACGACCTCGCTGCCGCGCGGGATGGGCAGGCCGCAGTCGCACACGACGAGGCAGTCGGTGTGCCCCATCTGCGCGAGGACGCGGGAAAGGTGCGCGTTGAGGGTGCCGATTTTCTTCATGCCGGCAGCGGGTTGGGCGCCGCGCGGACGCCCGCGTCCAGCGCCGCCAGGTCGGCGGGCGTGGGCATCGCCGCCTGGGCGCCGCGCCGCGTGACGGCGCAGGCGGCGGCGCGGTTGGCAAAGTCGAGGGCCGCCGCCAGGTCGCCGCCGCCCTGCTGCGCGAGGGCGCACGCGAGGGCGCCGTTGAAGGCGTCGCCCGCCGCCGTCGTGTCCACCACCTCGACCCGGCGGGCAGGCAGGTGGCGCGTCTCGTCGGGCGTGACGAGCAGCGCCCCGTCGCCGCCCAGCGTGACGACGACGTGCCGGACGCCCCTTTCCACCAGCTTCTGCGCCGCCCGCTCGGCACCCGCGCGGCCCCGCACCTCCACCCCCGACAGGTACGCCGCCTCGGACTCGTTGGGCGTCAGCCAGTCGGTGTGCCGGAGCAGCGTGTCGGGCAGCGCCCGTGCCGGCGCCGGGTTGAGGACGACAATGGCGCCCGCCTTTTTCGCCAGGCTGACGGCCTTTTCGACGGTTTCGAGGGGGATTTCGAGCTGGAGCAGCACCACATCGGCCTGCTGGAACAGGGCCTGCTGCGCCTCCACGTCGGCGGGGGTGAGCTGCATGTTGCTGCCCGAGGCCACGACGATCTGGTTCTCGCCCGCCGCGTCAACGGTGATGAGGGCGACGCCCGTGGCGGCCTCGTCGTCCACGAGCACGGCGCCGGTGTCCACGCCGTTGGCGCGCAGGCTTTCGAGCAGCCGGGGCCGGAACACGTCGTCGCCCATCTTGCCCAGAAACAGCACCCGGGCGCCCAGCCGCGCGCACGCGACGGCCTGGTTGGCGCCCTTACCGCCGGGAAACAGCGTCAGCGCCTCGCTCAGAACCGTCTCGCCCGGCCGGGGAAAGCGCTCGCACGACACCACCAGGTCCATGTTGGCGCTGCCCACGACGAGGACGGTGCCCTGCCCGGGGCGCCCGTCGTTCCGTTTTTCGGTGTGTGGTTCGGGGTTCATCTCAGCGCGTCAGGGTGTAGCGGTGGGCGTGGACGAGCCGGGGGGGCGCGAAAAGGCCCGACCGCAGGGTGACGCCTTCGAGCAGGTTGATAAGCGTGTTCGTCACCCGGATCTCGAAGGTGTTGGTGCCCGCGTGGACGAGGTCCGTCACGTCGAGCCGGTAGGGATGCCACGGGGCCACGCGCCCCTCGCTGCCGTTTACGCGCACCTCGAGCACGTCCTCGCCGCACGACGCTTCGAGCACGAGGCGGCCCCCGAGGTGCGACGGGGGGATCTCGACCTCGCACCGGTAGATGCCCGTGCCCGAGAAAAACGGGTAGCCCTGCCGCGTCCAGTCGCCGACGGCCATTTCGCGGCGCGGCGCGGCGATGGCGTAGCCCCCCTCCTCCCCTTCGAGGGCAAAATCGCCGACGATTTTGAGCAGGTCGAGCACGCCCTCGGTGCGCTTGTGCACCTCGAGTTCGACGGCGACGACGTTCGTGCCCACGCGCAGCGCGCGCGCGATGTCCACCTCGCGGATCTCGGCGTCGAGCCAGCTTCGCGTGCCCCGGTCGGCGATTTCCTCGCCGTTGAGCCAGAGCCGGAAATGCTCGCCCCGGAAGCCGTCGAGCAGCAGGCGCGGGCGGGCGGGTACGCTGCGCACCTCGAACCGGGTGCGGTACTGGAGCAGGACGGGGTACGTGGCCTCGTCGCGCTCCTGGGGAAGCTGCATTTCCCACGCGCCCTGCGTCACGTCCAGCCAGGCGGCGTCGCTGAAGCCGGGCTGCTCGAAGCCGGCCACGCGGTCCCCTTCGCTTTCGGCCACGTGCATTTTCCACCGGCCCACGAGCAGGGCGTTGGGCTCGGCGGTGTGGAAGGCGTAGCGCTCGGGAAAGGCGATGGCGTCGAGCGGCGGCTGGGCGGGGGCGGCCAGGCGCGTGTCGCCGACGTGGGCAAACACCTCGCCGCTGCCGCCCGCCGCAAAGCCGACGACGGCTTCCCCCTCGAACGAGACGCCGTCGAGGTTGGTGGCCCGGACGTGCGGGGCGGCCTCGCCCCCCTCGCGCACGACCACGACGACGGCCTCGCTGGGCGGGAAGTCGAGCGTGAGGGCCAGCCGCCCATCGCGCACCTGGTACACGTGCAGGGGCCGCGTCTCGCCCGTGTTGGGATTCCAGATTTCGGGCGTGCCCGCCGTTTCGAGCGTCACCTCGACGCCCGCCTGCACTTCCTGCTTCGTGTTGACGAGAAAGTAGAGGTGCTGCCCGTCTTTGACGCGGTGGAGGTAGAACACGTCGGGGCTGCTGATGGTCACGTCGGGCGTGATGCACGACAGCAGCGCCTCGCGCAGCCCCTCGAACGCCTCGGGCCGGATGGTGCCCTCCGCCCCGCGCAGGCCCGCGCCCGCGAGCACGATAACGCTGCCCCGGCCCTCCGCGCCTTTTTTGTGGTGCGCGGCAAAATGGCCCGCCTCGCCCCCTTCAAACTGCTGCCGCAGCCCGTGCGGGTCGAGGCCGAACAGGCGCGCCACGTCCGCCGCCTCGCCGTCGGGCGAAACGGGCGCCGACTGGCCGGGCTCGACAAAGTGCTGGGGCAGCAGCGTCGTGGCAATCACGCTGCCGCCTCCGGCGACGAACTTCTCGAGCTGGGCAAACGTCGAGGGCTTGCAGTGCGTCGTCGGCGGCAGCACGAACACCTCGAACTGCTCGTCGCGGATGGTGATTTTGCCGTTTTCGACCGTCGCCTCGGCGAGGATGTCCTCGTCCACGTAGTCGAAATCGACGTGCAGGCGCAGCAGGGCGTCGGTGAGGTGGTTGAAGTCGTCCTCGATAACGGCGCTGACGGCATCGCGGTGCTGCGGGACGAAGTTGGTCCAGATGCTCGTGATGGGGTAGAGCACGAGGGCTTTGGCGACGTGCCGCCCGCCCGAGAGCAGGTGGCTCAGGCGCGCCATGTAGCGGGTAAAGTGGCCGTAGTGGGGCCACCACGTGTGGTGGTAAAACTGCGACGGCGGCCAGTCGCGCTTGCGCTCGCCCTCGATGGAATAGTGGTAGCCGTGGTTGTTGAAAAGGTTGACGCCCAGCACGTACTCCCAATTCGCCATCCACTTCATGCGCTCGAGCGTGCAGTCCCAGTAGGTGCCGCCCATGGATTCGCACAGCAGGCGGGCGCTGCCAAAGTGGTGCGCCGCCGACGAGCCGATTTTGAGGGCGACGTGCTCGGCGGGCTCGCGGGGGCTGCCGATTTTGGGGTAGAGGTGATCGACGCCGATCACGTCCATGTGGCGGAGGTAGCGGAACAGGTTGCCCTCGCAGCGCGCCTGCAGGCGCAACAGCTCCTCGAAAAGCAGGTGGCCGGTAAAGAGCGTGCCCTTGTCGTGGCACCAGTCGGCAATCTGCTTGTAGTAGGTTTCTTCGTACTGCTCGGTCAGCGTGTGCCAGAAGTCGTAGCGCACCTGCGCCGTCGCCTCGCCCATGGCCGTGTAGAGGGCGGGCAGAAAAGGCTTGAGGTCGTAGCCGCGCCTTTCGCGGAAGATCTTGAACATCTGCCGGCTCCACGGGACGACGTGGTTCTGGAGCCCCACCTGGAAGTAGTACATCGCCGGCTCGTCGGTGAAAAAGCCGGGCACCGTCTTGCCAAACTCGTCGCCCACGGCGGCGCGGTACTTCTCGTGCGTGAGTTCGAGAAAGCGCCGGGTGGATTCGGGGTTGAGCGTATCAATGTACCAGGGCGCCTCTTTTTCGAGGAAATACATCAGCGTCCACTTGCCCTCGGGCGCCTCCCAGGGAATCGTCCGCTCGAACGAGAGGTTTTTGTTGAGGTCGATGGTTTCGGCGATGCCTGTGGCAAACTGCTCCGTCCGCACGCCATAGGCCGCCACGGGCTGCGCCGGCCCCGTATTGACGTAGCGCGAGTCCTGGGCTTCGAGAAAGGTGAACAGCGGCCCGTCTATGTGGAGCGCGACGAGGTCGAGGTAGCGCTGCGCCAGGTGCGGGTAGGCCGCGAGCACCTGCCGCTGCGCCGTGCCGCTGGGCCAGTCCATCTCGTCGTAGATCCACGTGTCGATGCCGATTTCCCTTGCCTTTGCAACGGCAAACTGGACGCGGCTGAACCACGCCTCGGACAGGTAGGGCACCTTGAGCCCCATCCGCCCGTGGATGAACAGGCTGCGCACGCCCTTGTCGTAGTACTCGCGGAGCTGCCACGCCATCTCCTCCTCGTCGAGCACGCCGTTCCAGAACCAGAACGGGATGATGCCCATTTCGAGGGGCGGATTCTGGAAGCTCGCGCGCGTGAGCGGCAGCCCGTGAACGACGGCGTCTTGGTAGGCCATATGGAAAAAGGTGAGTTGTGGTGCTAGTTAGTTGTTAGTCATCTGTCACTGGTCATTTGTCATTAGAACGACCCATGACCAATGCTCAATGACTAACGACTAATGACTAACGACCAGTGACTAAAACGCCAGCGACAGGGTGAGGCGCTGCGGCGCGTCGAGGAAAGAGTAGCCCACGTAGGCGTAGTCGAAGCGCATCTGCACGCCGGCGACCTGCGGGCTGACGCCCGCGCCCACGGCCCATCGCCCCTCGTCGTAGCCCAGCCGGTAGCCGGCGCGCAGCGTGAACAGGTCGCCGAAGCCGTATTCGAGGCCCATGTGCAGGCGCTCGCTGAAGTCGTTGGTGTTGATGGCCTCGACGCTCAGGCGCGCCTGGTGCGGCCCCGGCACCTGGACAAAGCCCTCCGGCCCGACGAGGGCGCCCGAGAGGCCGATGCGGAACACGAGCGGGATGTCGTAGCCCTCCTGCCGGTCGGCCTGGTCTTTGGCGAGCCAGCGGACGGAGCCGCCGAAGTTCTGGGCGCTCATGGCCAGCTGGAGGCCGCTGTAGCCGATGTCGTAGGTGGTGCCCACGTCGAAGGCGACGGTGCCGACGCTGTAGTCGAACAGCGTCTCGCGGACGTACTTGGCGCCCACGCCAATGGCGAGGCGGTCGGTAAAGGCGCGGGCGTAGCCCAGCCCCACCATGAAGTCGCCGCCCGAAAACGTCTGGCCCGTCCGCGCGTCGCCGCCGCTGCCCACGACGGCCTCGGGGATGTCGCCGTAGTCGAGCGCGGCGATGGAGAGGGCAACGGTGCCCACGCCCGGCCACTGGCCCGCCACGGCGCCGGCGGCGTAGTTCATGCTGGCCAGCCAGCGGGCGTACGAAAACGACGCCTCGTAGCGCCCGACGCCGGCGAGGGCGGCGGGATTCCAGAACACGGCGTTGGCGTCGCGCACGGCGGCGATGCTGGCCTCGCCCAGCGCCGCCTGCCGCGCCCCCACGCCGATCTTGAGAAACTGGAAAGCCGTCCGCCCGCCCTTATTGAAGCCGGCCTGCTGGTCGAGGCTGCCGTTCTGGGCGCGCGCGGTGGGCGCAAGCGCCACCACGAGGGCCACGAGCGCGCCTGCCGCCCGGGCCGGGCCGGAAAAGCCTTTACCGCGTTGCTGTGTCATGGTAGTTCCCGCAGGTTGACGCGCCGCCTCAGCGCACGATCATGATTTTGCCCGTCGCGTCGGCGCCCAGCCCTTCCGTCCGCGACCGGACGTGGAAGACGTAGAGGCCGGGCGCGACGAGCAGGCCCGAGTCGCTTTTCTGATCCCAGGACGCCGTCCCGAAAAGGTTGCCGCGCGCGTCGGGCCCGTGCTCGATGGTGCGGATGAGGTCGCCCGCGACGGTGTAGATGCGGATCGTGGCCCGCTCGGGCAGGTTGCGAAACTCGATGCGGTAGGGATCGTCGAGGCCGAAGGAGCGCTGCTGGTCGCCAAAGACGTACGGGTTGGGCACGGCGTACACGTCGAACGAGGCGACGGGCCCGGCCAGCGCCGACGTGGCCGCCGACCGGTTGTAGCTGCCGCTTTCAAGGGGCGGCAGGCCGGAGACGACCGTCCCGTTGGCCGACGTCCACGGGCGGGGCGCGGCGTTGTAGGCGGCGACGTAGTAGCCGTAGCGCCGCCCGAAGTCCACGCTGCGATCCACGTAGCGGTAGCGGCCCAGCTCGGCGTCGAAGTACGGCGCCGCGTCGGCCAGGGGAATGTCGGCCAGCAGCGTCCACGCGGCGCCGCGAAACACGGGCTGCTCGGTATCCGACGTGTACTGGAAGTCCTGCGAGCGGTAGATGCGGTAGCCCGTCAGGTCGGTGCTGCCGTCGTAAAAGGCGCCGCCCTGCCCGTCGGCGATGCGCGCCGTCTCGGCCTCCGTCGTCCACGTGACGGCAATGGCGGCGGCCTCCGTGCCCTCGGAAGCGTTCACGGCGTCGGTGACGGGCGCGGGCGGCGGCTCGGGCACGTCGGCGGCGAGGGGCAGGCCGTCCGCGCTGGCGCCGTAGCCCCAGGCCACGGCCTGCCGCGCCAGGGCCGCGTTGCGCCTGATGGCGGCAATGGTGCTGTCGGGGAAATGCCCGTCGGGGTCGCCCGCGACGACGTCGTTGTAGTCCATCACGCCCGCGATCTCGGCAATCACGAAGCGCAGCTTCTGGCCGGGCGCGAGGGTGTAGGGGCCGTAGGAATACGTGTAGAAGTTGAAGCGGTCGCCGTTGTTGCCCAGCGCCTCCTGCCGCGTCGGCGTCTTGAGAAAGTCGTAAAAGGCTTTTTTGGGCCTGCCGTTCGTGGTGAAGTATTCCAGGTCGAGGTCCTGCCCGAGCAGCGTGCCGCCCTTGTGCACGTCGATGCGGAGCACGTCGGGCGCGGGCGAGGGGCGCGGCCCCGACCCGTCGAGGGCGGGGGCGACGAGGGCGAGCCAGCCAAAGGCCGCCGGGCTCTGCAACTCGGGGCCGAACTTCTGGCGCCACGCCTGCCCGTCCTTGACGGGGTACGTGTCGAACGGCGGCGGCGCGGCCCCGCCGTTGTAGTTGTAGGAAAACGCCAGCGTGCCGTCGTCCGAGACGTGGTAGAAGTCGTGGTAGGGCGGCTTCCATCCAAAGGCTCCCGCTGCCACGGCCGTCAGGTCGGAGTGGAAGTTGATCTGGCTTTTCGTCGAGACCGAGATGCCGCTGTGGAAGCCGATGTAGAGGTCGCGCAGCGTCTGCTGGAACGCCGCCGTGTTGGGCACGACCTCGCCCGAGAGCGGCGACACGATGCGGCCCGTGTTCTCGAACACGTAGTCGTACACGATGAAATCGCGGTAGCCGGGAAAGCCCCAGACGGCGCTGCGCCGCGTGACGGTGACGCCGAGGTTGGTGTCCCACGTCGTCTCCGTCCACTCCTCGGGCCGGCGCGGGTCGAATCCGTCGCTTTCGAGGTAGTTGGTTTCGAGCTTCATGGGCGGCAGCACCGTCGTCGTGGCGTAGGTGTCCTGGCTGCCCCCCGACACGAACGCCTCGTAGTCGGTGGGCACGGGGGCAAAGGCGGGCGGCAGGCCCGGCGTGTCGAGTCCGCGCGCGGCCATCCAGACGCCGCTGCGGAAGTTGTGCATGTTGGCGTTGGCGTACGTGTTGATGGCGTTGC
>CBDUCD010000013.1:0-20156 GCA_965365535.1 uncultured Rhodothermales bacterium
CCAGCGGCTGGATTGCTTGCGCCACTGCGTGTCCCGCCTGCGCGGGGATGACGACCTGCGAGGCGGGGATGACGAGTAAGGGAGGGCGCTGGTAATGCAGCGGCTTGGTATCAGGCTTTACCGCGCCAGCATCTGCCGGGCGGCGAGCACGAGAAACATGAAGTGCGTCGCGCCGCCGCCCATGACGTACTCGGCCTGCTGCCACAGATAGGGGAAGTTTTTGAGTTCGGGCAGGTCGGGGCGGATGAGGGCCGTGCCCGAGACGACGCCGCCGGGGATGTACGACCAGTCGGCGCGGTTGAGGCCGTAGCCCGTCGTCATCGAACGCGCGCCGACGCCCGAGGCGAACGACGCCGTGTTGGCGCCGGGGTGGACGCCGAGGATGAAATTGAGCGCGTCGAGGGCGTAGTCCGGGGGCACCACGTCGGGAAAGGCGCGGTGCAGGAAATACTGCTCGACGCCAAAGCGCTGGATGCCCCAGCCGGCGCCCCAGATGTACGGTTCGTAGGGCACGCCGTACGGGTTTTTGCGGCTGTCGGCCTCGACGGTTGCCGCGTAGCCCGCGACGGCGCCGCGCAGCGTGCGGGCAAAGTCCGCGTCGTCCACGACGGGCAGCGCCCGGCCCACCATCCACCCCACCTGCCCGACCTGGGCGGCAATCTCGTCGCGGGCGCCGAGCAGGGCCTGGCGGTAGAGGGGGTCGCGCGTGGTCAGCAGCAGCTCGGTGAGGGCGGCCATGCGGTCGGCAAAGGCGCCGGCGGGGCGCGGCTGGGCCCACAGCGCCCGCGCGGCGGCGGTGCTGCGGGCGGCAAGCGTGTCGTCGTAGCCCCGCAGCACGCGCCCGGCAATGGCGAGCGCGGCGATGCCCTTGTACTCGTGGCCGGCATTTTCCTCGGTAAACACCCACCGGTCGTCGGCCCGCCCCGAGCGCCCATCCTTCTGCTCGTCCGGCGCGAGGGCGGCGTCGTACGTGTAGTTGTCGGTGCTGTTGGTCACGTCGCCCAGCAGCCTGTACTGCTCGAGCGTCGGCACGATGACGCCGCGGTAGAGGCGCCCGAGCGACTGGTAGCCGCCGAGTATGTTGAGGACGCCGTGCTCGACCTGCTGCAACAGGTCGGGCTGCCCGTCGGGCTGGTGGATCTGGACGAGGCGCTGCTGCTGGTCTATGCGCGTGGCGTCGTAGTCCACGCCGAAGAGTTCGTACATCGCGGCCAGCGTCCACACCTCGTCCGCCTGCGACTCGATGCGCAGGTCGTCGTCGCCGGCGTCGTGCCAGCCGCCCCGGTCGAGGCCGGGCACGTGGTCGCCCGCGTGGAAGGGCGCCAGCAGGTCGGGGCCCTGCGCGTAGCCGTCGAAGTGATTCGTGTCGGCGGGCGCCATGCGGGCATCGTCCAGGTGGCAGGCGCCGTGCCAGACGCGGTACTTCTCCTCGACGCGCATGTGGCACATCTGCACGGGCAGGAAATATTCGAGCGTCGGCTGCCACACGTGGCGCGCGTACACGCTGTCGGAAATCACGAAAGGATGCGTCTCGGCGCCCCGGTAGTCGAGCACGTACAGGCCCGGCTCGCGCACGTCGCTGAAGTCGAAACGCCGGTAGTTGTAGCGCAGAAAGGTGCCTTCCCACCGTTCGGCCTCTTTTTCGAGCACGGTTTCGAGGCCGCCGCCGGGCGCCACGCGCCGCAGCCGCACCGCACCGCCCCCCGCGTCGTGGCGGTCGAGTTCGACGATGGCGACCTTGCGCTGGTCGGGGTGGTAGCCCACCTGCGACACCTGCACCGTGGGCGTGCCCTGCCAGCCGGGGATGGCGTGCGGGCGAATCGTCCACGCCAGGGCGCCGCGCGTTTTGCCGCCGGGCACAAGCGAGCGGACGACGAACCAGCCGTTGTTGTGCTCCAGCCGCCCGTCGAGCAGTTCGAGGTCGGCGTCGGGGCTTTCGATTTCGAGCCGCAGCGCGTCCCTCTCGGGCGCCACGACGAGGCGGCGGCCCGTGGCAAAGGGGACGGGCCGGGCCACGCCCCCGGCATCAGCGGTCGCCGGGCCGCCGGGCTGGCGCGGGAAGATGCCCGCCCCGCCGTCCATCGTCCAGCCCCGCCCGAAAAGCGCCGCCGGGTAGAGTTCGAGGTTGAAGCCCACGCGCCCCACCCACTCGGCAGGGAGGGGCTTTTCGAGGTCCACGAAAACGCGGATGGCGTCGCCGTCGGGCTCGACGCGCACGGCGTACGGGAGGTAGAGGTCGGGGTATTCGATGGGGTTGAAGCCCGTCCGGTTTTTGGTGGAGTCCGGGAAGGCCAGCCACGTCGTGATGGTGGCGGCGGTGCTGTCCACGGCGCGGCGGCGCTGGTGCGGCACGGGCGACCACTGGCCGGGCGTGGCTTCGAGCCGCAGGTCGCCGTTAGCAGCCAGCCGCTCGCCGTGCATCACGACCGTCACGCCGCCCTGGTGGCCGTCGGGGTAGAAATCCTGGAAGGCCATCACGTCCACGCCCGCGCGCTCGAAATAGCCGCGCGCGTTGAGGTGGAAAGCGGGCTGGGCGGCGGACGGAGCGGCGAGGGCGAGGCACAACAGCGCGCCCGCGACAGGCCGCCAGGTCAGCAGGTTAAACATCGTCGGGGGCGGGGAAAAGACGCTACCGCTGGGCCGTGAGCCGGTACAGCGCCACGTCGTGGGCGGGAACGGTGACTTCGAGGGGCTGCGCCGTCGTGCCGGCGTCGGCGTCGGCAAAAAGGTCGCGCAGCGCGTACGTGGCGGCGTTCACGTCGAGGGCGCGGCCCGAGAGGCCATCCTGCACGTACTCCTCTTTCCAGTCGAAATGCACGGCGCGGGCGTCGCGGTTGCGGTTGAGGACGGCCACGGCCCAGTCGCCGCCGGCGAGGGGGCGCACCCAGATTTCGACGCCCGCCTCGCTTTTAAAGGGAAAGCCGCCGATGCCCAGCGTGTCCTGGTCGAGGGCGATCACGGCGGCGTTCGTGAGCAGCGCGCGCGTGGCCTCGGTCATCGTGCGCAGGTCGTTGCCGGCGATGAGGGGCGCGGCCAGCATGGCCCACATGGCGAAGTGGGCGCGGTCCTCGCCCGGCGTGGCCATGTTGCCCACCTCCATCATGTCGGGGTCGTTCCAGTGGCCGGGGCCGGCGTAGTTGCGCAGGCCGGCCTGCTTGTCGAGGATTTGCATGACGCCCCACGAGTTCCAGCCGCCGTGGTTGACGACGCAGTCCCAGCAGTTGGTGATGTCGCCCGTGGTGCGCCACAGGTGGCCCGTGGGCGCGGCCCAGAGCCAGGGCTTGTTCTCGCCCCACTCGCAGATCGAAAGCACGATGGGGCGCCCGGCGGCGACGAGGGCGCGCCCGATGGTGCGGTACGCCTCGGGCGCCGCCCGGCCCTCCGTGCTGCACCAGTCGTACTTGAGGTAGTCTATGCCCCAGCGGGCGTACTGGAGGGCGTCCTGGAACTCGTAGCCCTGGCTGCCGGGGCGCCCGGCGCACGTTTTCTCGCCCGCGTCGGAGTAGAGGCCGATTTTCAAGCCCTTGCTGTGGACGTAGTCGGCGAGGGCTTTCATGCCGGAGGGAAAGCGCTCCCTGTCGGGCTGGATGAATCCGTCCTTGTCGCGTTCGCCGTGCCAGCAGTCGTCGAGGTTGAGATAGACGTAGCCCGCGTCACGCATCCCCGTGGAGACGAGTTCGTCGGCGGTTTCGCGGATGAGGGCCTCGTCAATGTTGCAGCCGAAGGTGTTCCAGCTGTTCCAGCCCATCGGCGGCGTGGCGGCCAGTCCGGGGTATTTCTGGGCGTGGAGGGCCGGAACGGCCAGCCCGACGAGCAGCAGCAAAAAGGTCTGTTTCATGGCAGCATAAAAGGGAGGGAGGTCGAAAAAGGTCAGCGCACCAGCAGCAGGGGCCGCGCCGCGACGGTCGCGCCCGCGCGCAGGCGGCACAGGTACACGCCGCTGGCCAGGCCGCGGGCGTCGAAAACGGCGGCGTGCTGGCCTGCCGGGCGCGTCTCGTCCACGAGCAGGGCCACGCGCCGCCCCGTCACGTCGAGGATTTCGAGCCGGACGGCGCCGGGCGCGTCGAGGGTGAAAAGGATCGTCGTCTGGCCCCGGAAGGGGTTGGGCGTGTTGGGGCCGAGGGCGGTGGCAAGGGGTTCGGCGGGGCCCTGGGCCGCCGTGCCCAGCGCGCCGGTGCCCACCTCGACGTAGTCGAACTGCATCCAGCCCCAGTTTTTCTCGACGGCAACCGTGTTGAGGCCCGCCTCGAGGGCGACGACGAGGCCGCGCCGCTGCCACGCGCCTTTCGCGCCGCCAAAGACGACCTCCTCCCCCGCCCCGCCGTTTACCCGCACGGTCTGCGTTTTGGGCACGTCGTAGGCGAGGTTGTAGCCGAAGACGAGCAGGTAGTCGCCTGCCGACGGGGCGGCGAGGCCCGTAAACGTGAGGGTGCCGCTGCCCTTCATGTCGAGATAGGCCCGCCCGCTCGCCAGCGCCGACGTGGCGCGTGTGACTTCGCCCGTGTACTGCGCGCCCTCGGCCTCGTAGCGCGTAAACGCCTGCCCGTCGGCCACGCCGAAAACGGGAAAGGGCGCCGTGCCCACCACGAACCCGTCGCTGTCGGTGGCGACGGCGGTGAGGGCGTGCGCGCCCGCTGGCACGCCAGCCCAGGCGAGGGAGAACGGCGCCGCAGTCGCCCTTCCCAGCAGCCTGTCGCCGTCGTAAAAGTCCACGCGGGCCACGCTGCCGTCGGCGTCGGTAGCTGCCGCGACGAGGGTGACGGGGCTGCCGGCGGCGACGAGGGCGCCGGGCACGGGCGCGCTGAACTGGACGGCGGGGGGCGTGCGGCTGGAGGCGAGGCCGTACACCTCCATTTCCCACAGCGAGTAGCCGTAGCGCGTGGCGCGCCCCAGCCCGCGCATCCGCACGAAGCGGGCAGCCGGCGGCGTCTCGAAGGCGACCTCTTCCAGCCCGCCCCGGCCCTGCCGCTGCGTATAGACCGTCTGCCAGTGGCGCGCGTCGAACGACACGTCGAGGGCGTAGGCGCTGGCAAAGGCGGCCTCCCAGCGGAGTACCACGCGCCCCACGTCGAAGGTGCTGCCCAGGTCCACGTACACCCACTCGCTGTCGGGGTCGGCGTCGGCCAGGCCCGTTTCCCACTCGCTGCTCCAGCGCGTGCCGGGGTCGCCGTCGAAGGCAAAGTCGGCCACGCGCGCCTCGCCGCAGCACGTCTCGACGGTCGAAGCCGCGGCAGGCCGCCCCAGCGCCCGGTTGATGGCGCCGGGCAGCCGCACCTCGACCGTCACGCGGGCGGTGTCGGCGCGCGTCGCGTCCAGTCTGTCCACGGCCACGAGCGTGTACGTCGTGGTCTGCGTGGGCGCCACGGCGCGCGTGCCGGCGGAATCGGCGGGCAGGCCGTCCAGCGTGACGCGGGCGGCGCCGGTCACGTTCCACGCCAGGCTGGCCGTCTGCCCCGCTTCGAGGGCGGCAGGCGTGGCGGTGAAATAGTGGATGCGCAGGCCGGGCCGCACGTCCACGGCGTCGGGGTAGCGCGCCGCAATGGACTGCATGGCCGTCAGCATCCGGGGCCAGTTCACGACGCCCTCGGCGCCGTTGGGGTAGTTGTACCACTGCCACGCCAGGGCGCCGGCGTAGCCCCGGCTGTAAAGCGTCGTGTACAGATCCTGCTGCGGGATGCCATACGTCGCGTTGGGGTTGCCGTCGTCCGTGCCCGTGCCCATGAAAAACTCGGCCACGACGAGCGGCTTGTCCAGCCCCCAGTAGCTGTAGTCGTGGTGGAAGGGCGACAGGGCCGTGCCCGCCCACTCGTAGTAGTGGACGTTGTAGAAGTCGAGCGTGCCCAGCGGGTCGCCGCCTGCCGCCACGAGGCGGTCGTCGCGGTAGTAGTTGAAGTTGGCGCCGGCGCCGAGGGCGTCGCGGTAGGCCTGGGCGCCCTCGGGCGTAAACGGCATCCGGTACGCCTCCGACAGGTTCTGGCGCAGCGTTTCGAGGGCGTCGGGGGCCAGGGCGCCCAGCCCGCCCTTGCCGCTCGTGGGCGTGT
Source organism: uncultured Rhodothermales bacterium (assembly GCA_965365535.1). Classification (GTDB taxonomy): domain Bacteria; phylum Bacteroidota; class Rhodothermia; order Rhodothermales; family BA12; genus CBDUCD01. Next base: position 6,042 of record CBDUCD010000013.1, read on the forward strand.
CGCTCTGCGAGATAAAGGCCCACGAGCCGTTCGTGACAAGTGCGCCCGGCGCCGCCCGGTGGATGGCGCCGGCGGTCTGGTTGACGAACCGCTGGATGGCCCGCATGGGCACGCGGCGGATGCCGCTCCAGCCGTGCTCGACGCTCATGCCCTCGGGCTCGTTGAACACCTCCCACGCCATCAGGGCCGGGTGGCCGCGCAGCGCCTCCACGAGGGGCAGGAGCGCGTGGTCAATGTAGGTCTGCGTGCGGGCCGAGTCCGTCAGCAGGGCGTACGCGCGGTCGGTGGTCGTAGCGCCGTTCGAGAGGCGCAGCATGTCGAACGACCACAGGCAGAGCTGGAGGCCGATTTCGTGCTGCCACGCCAGGTCGAGAATGGCGCGCAGATCCTCGACGGTGCCCGCGCCCGGCCCCACGACTTCGCCCACGCGGGTGGTGCTCCACTCGGGCGTCGAGGTGCCGCTGGTGTGCAGCCACAGCCGCATGGCGTTGCCGCCGCTGGCGTGGGCCTGCTCGAAAATGCGGTCAAAGGCGGCCAGGTTGGTGCTGCCCGGCCCCACGTCGCTGGCAAAGTTTACCCACGCCACGTTGCCGCCACTGAGCCATAGCTGCTGGCCGTTGAAGGGCACGCGGTTTTGCGCCGCCGGCAGGGGTTGCGCCGCCGCCGGCAGCACGGCCAGCACGACGAGGCCGCAGGCGAGAAGTCGGGCGAGAGGTAGCAGCGGCATCGCGGCGGGGGTTGGAAAAAGCCGGGTGGCCTGTTGCAAAAAGAGGCGGGAGGTCGTGGTGCGCCTCCCGCCTCGCGGTCAAATTGCAAACGTGGGGAGGGTTACTTCACCACGACCATCTTGCGCATCTGCTGACCCACTTCGGTGCCGAGCCGGTAGAAGTAGGTGCCGCTGGCAAGGGCGGCGCTGTCGAACTGCACGTCGTGCGTGCCGGCAGCCTGCATCCCCTCGGCCAGCGTCGCCACGCGGCGGCCCAGCACGTCGTACACGGTAAGCGTCACCTGCGAGGGCGCGCCCAGCGTGTAGCGGATCATCGTCCGGTCGCGCGCCGGGTTGGGGTAGCTCTGGTCGAGGGCGTAGCCTTCGGGCAGCGTGCCGTTGTCCACCGCCGTGCCAGCGCCTTCGTAGCCCAGCATGATGGCATAGTCCACGCTGAGGCCACCGCTGGGCGACATGAGCTTGACCTGGTGCATCCCCGGCGTGACGTTGAAGCGGCCCGAGGCCACCTCCATCGCGGCGTCGGGGCCGGTCGTGGAGAAGGACAGCGAGCCCTTGTCCGCGCCGTCGAGCGACAGCGTGCCCGTGCCACCCGCCGAGGCGAGGTAGAAGATGCGGAACACGGCGCTGTTGATGCCCGCAGGCACCATCACGTCCCACGTCAGGCTACCGCCCGCGTTGATATCTACCCACTGGAAGCCCGCCGCGCAGAACGGCGTGCCGTCGGGGCAGATTTCCTGCACGCCTACGGCCTCCGCCGTCGGCGGCGTCAGGTTGGCGACGACGGTGCCGCCCGCGTCCACGACCTCGACGCCCGCGAAACCCTGGTAGCCCCACGAGGGCGCGAGTTCGAGGGTGTGCAGGCCGGCGGCCAGCGTGAGCGCGGTGCTCTGCTCGGCAATCAGGTCGGCCTGGCGGATTTGCACCGTCTGCCACGAGTTCTTCGTGATCTTGAGCACGCAGCCCGTATTCGTGCTCTCCATCGAGCAGAAGAAAAACTCGCCGAAGCCGGCGGCATTACGCAGGCCCATGCCGTCGAGCCGGATGTGCTGGCCGCGCTCGTTCTCGTTGCGCAGGTTGGTCATCACGTTGAGGCCGTACGTGCCTTCGCTGGGCACCTCGAACGTCCACTTGACCGACCCGCCGGACTCGATGAAAAAGCTCGTGAAGCCTTCGACGGACTGCACGGTCGCGTTGTCGAGCGCGACGGCGGCCTCGCCCTGGAGCGTCAGGTTGACGGCGGGCGGCTCGGGCGGGGCGCCGGCCATGTCTTCGATGGCCTGGAGGTACGCCGCCCGGTTTGCGAGGTAGGTGTCCTTCGACTGCGGAAACCAGTTCAGGTCGCCCAGCGGCAGGCCGTCGGTGCCGGCGGTGAGCAGGGCGCTGTTGGTGTACGAAAAGTCCTCGGGCAGGGGCCACGCCACCGACGTCGGGTAGTCGTCGGAGCCCGGCGCCGGACGGCCCGGATCCCAGTACACCTGCGTCCACGGCGTCGCGGCGGCATTGACCCACTGGTTGAGGAACGAGCCGATCTGGCCGTACACCTCCGCCGTCGTCGGGGCCGTTTTCAGGCCGGGCTGCTGGTTCAGGTTGCTTTTGAGCACCATGCCCTCGTAGAGGTTGAAAAACTTCATCGTCGAGTCGCTCACGAGCGGCTGGCCGCGAATGCCGAGGGGCGCGTAGATGGCGTCGAGCTCAGGGCTGCGCCACCAGTTGTTGTTGGCCAGCACGATGCGGCGGTCGGTTTCGAGGCCGAACTGCGAGGGCAGCACGCCGACGGAGAAGATGCCCGAGTACGGATCGAGCTTCGTGGGGTCGCGCCCCTGCGCCGTCCACGTCGCCAGGCGCTCGGCATACTGGGCCGCGCTTTCACCCTGGAAAAACGGGTTTACCAGGATGTTGTTGGCGATGTACGCTTCTTTCCAGATGGCGCCCGCGTTGAACTGACGCCCGAAGTTGACCAGCGTGTTGTGGTTGAAGACGAAGTAGTCAACGGGGGCCGCCTCGCTCTGGAAGGGAAAGGACGTGAGGTTGAAAAACGTGTTGTTCTCGAACACGACGGTGTCGGCACCGGCCTCGAAGCGGACGCCGCGGCCTTCCCAGATCTGCGTCGAGCCCGTCAGGTTGCGGAAGTGCGAGTTGGTGATAAAGACGCTGTTGCCGCCGGCCTTGAAGCCCAGGTGGTGCCAGTCGTTGCGGTCGAAGATGACGTTGTCGATCACGAAGCGCGAGTTGGACGAGTTGATCGAGATGGGCTCGTAGTTGCCCGTCGCGCCCGTGTTGTCCATGCCCATGATCCACACGTTCTTGAGCGTGAAGCCGCTGCCGCCCTCGCCACTGCTCTGGAGCATGAGCCCGTCGAACTCGCCGTTTTCACGCCGGAAGCGCTGGATGACGGCCGGCCCGCAGTCCTCGTTGCCGCCCGCGCCGCAGACGTTTTCGCCCGACGCGGCGCCTTCCTGGGCCGACTGGCCGACGAGGCGCAGGTGGAAGCCGGTGTTCGAGATGTGTTCGGTGTTGTAGTAGAAGCCGCCGCGCTTGAGCATATAGACGCGGCCCGGCGGGCGCGGGTCGTCGTTGGCAACCGTGTTGCGCAGCGCGTTGATGATGGGCTCGCCCTGGGCGTTGCCCCACTCGACGACGCAGATGTTCTCGGTGTCGGGGCAGTCGGTAAACTCCTGCGCCGCTGCCCGCTGGGGTGGGGCGATGGCCCAGAGGGCAAGCACCGCGAGTAATGGATAGCTGACTTTCATGTTGCCTCTCGTTGATGGGGATAAGGGGAAAAGGAAGGCCCGGGCGTCTCGGGCCCTGTTATCTAAAACCGGTACCGCGCGCCGATGTCAATGGTGTAGCCGTAGAGCTCGCGCGAGGACGGGTAGCGTTCGCTAAAGGTGTAATCGGGATCAGAGGTTTTCTGATAGGTAAACTGGCGGTCTTGCCGGTTGTTGAGGTTGTTGAGGTTGGCGAACACCTCGAAACCTTCGCGCAGCTTCTGCCGCACCGATACGTCAATGCGCGAATAGTCGCCGACAAAGGTATCCGCCAGCTCGTTGATCGGGTTCACGTAAGCCGTCGTGTTGCTCTGGAACAGGTACGAGATGCGCGTCGAGAACCCCTTGAAATCGTAGCCCAGCGTGATGTTGGCGATGTGCGCCGCCTGGTCGGGCATACGCCCCGTCCGCGTCGTGTCCCTGAGCGAGTATTCGTATTTGGGCGGGCGCGAACCCGGAATAAAGGTGCGGTCGATGCTGTAGGAATGGTACGTCGTCTCGGAAAAAGAGCGCGTGTAGTTCAGGTTGAGCACGATGCCCTTGAGCGCGCCCGGCAGGTACGAGAAGTTGGTCTGCCATTCAAACTCGTAGCCGTAGAAAGTGGCCGGCTCCTCGTTGTTGACGGACGTCTGGATAAACGGGTTGTTCTTGAGCCAGGTATCGGGAACGTTGGCGCCGGCGGGCACGCCTACCCGCGTGGTATCCCCGTTTTTGACCGACAGGCGCGCGGGAATCTCGTTGTACAGGATGATGTGCTCGATCTTTTTGCGGAACGCCGACACGCCCAGCAGCCCCAGCGTGTTGTTGATGACCTGGAGCGACGCGTCGTAGTTGGTGGCCGTCGCCGGGCGGATCTGCGAGTTGGCCGCCTGGATGTAGGAGCCGTACGTGTTGATGGACGTGATGGGCGCGTACTGGTTGAAGCTGGGCCGCGAAATCGTCTCGGTGCGGGCCAGCCGGACGGACAGCCAGTACGTCGGGCGAATGTCGAGGTGCACCATGGGCAGCCAGTACGTGTTGTCGCGCCGGTTGACGAGCGAGGCCAGGTCGGCAGGCGGCGCCTCTTCGGTGCCGTTGATAACCTCGCGGAAGCGCTGCCCCGTGTACTTGGAGTGGTCGCCCTCGAAGCGGACGCCGGGGATCAGGGTGACGTAGCGCCCCAGGTCGAAGCGGGCCATGAGGTAGCCGGCTTCGTAGCGCTCCTTGCCCGTGTAATCCTGCCCGAGCGAGCCGATGGCGTTGTCGCGGTACTCGCCCACGCACGCGTCGCTCTGGAGCGCCCGGGTCAGCTGGAGCAGCAGCCGGTCGTCGGGCACGATGCCCAGCCCGAAATCGCCGCCCAGAAAGTCGCTGCCGCGCCTGTAGTCCGCCTGCACCAGGTTGATGGGGAGGTATTGCAGGGGTTCGACGATTTCGAAGCGCGCCGCCCAGGCTTCGTCGCTGAGGGTTTCGGTGAGGCAGTTGTAACGCGCCGTGCCCCAGCGCCCCGGGTACTGCAAGCCCTGCGCGCCGCTGCGCTGGTTGTCGAAGGTGCGGTCGAGCCAGCGCAGCTTGCCGCCGGCCTTGACGTAGCCCGTCACCCAGCCGCCCACGCGGAAAGGCGTCTGAAGGTTGAGCGAAAGCGCCGCCTGGTTTTCGTCGAGCTGGCGCGAATCCACCCACAGCGTCGAAAGCGGGACGATGGAGTCGGGCTTGACGAGCTTGTAAGCCTCTAATGGCGTCAGGTCCACGAGCTGCTCGTTGCCGACGCCCTTGAAGGCCGTGGCGTCGTTGGCAAACGTCCAGATAAAGTCCTCGGGGCTTTCCGAGCGCGAGCGCGTGTAGGAGGCCTGCACGTCGTACTTGAGCCATCTGAACTCCTGCTCCATGCCCAGCGCGCTGGTCAGGACGGACGTGGTGCCTTTGCGCTTTTCGGCGTTGTAGGTGCGGTTCGAGACGGTGGGCCGGAAATAGCGGTACAGGGCGTCGTTGCTCAGGCGGTTGTAGAACGCATTGCCCGTGATGCGGCCGCCCGGCAGGCGATAGTCCAGCAGGATGCTTCCGCCCGTGCGTCCCCGCTGCACGGTTTCCTCGCGCATGTTGAGCGCGCTCGTAAAGCGGGCCTTTGAACCGTCGGGCAGCTCGGTCGAGCCGTATTCGACGTTCAGCTTGTCGGCGCTGCGGTCGTAGCTGTCGGTGTTGAAGGTGGCAATGGCGCCCAGCCTGTCGCCCCAGAAGCGGTTCGAGAGGGTGCCGACGAACTTGTAGTTGCCGTAATCCTTCTGCAGGCCCGTGTAGCCGCCCTGCGCGAGCAAATCCACGAGAAAGCCCGAGGGCGCGTTGCGCAGCCTGAGGTCAATCGAGCCGCCCACCACGTCGGCGTCCATGTCGGGCGTGATGGCCTTGCGCACCTCGATGCCGTCGAGGATGTTGGACGAGACGAGCGAGAGATCCACCGACCGGTCGCTGCCGTCGGTCGAGGGCAGGCGCACGCCATTCACCGTGACGGTGTTGAACTTGGGCGAAAGCCCGCGAATGGCGACGCGGTTGGCCTCGCCGCCCGAGCGCTGGATGGCGATGCCCGGCAACCGCCCGATGGACTCGGCGGCGTTGTTGTCGGGCAGCTCCTGGATGCGGTCGCGCGAGACGACGTTTTTGACCGTCGCGTCGCGGAACTGCTCGTTGATGGCGGCCAGCTGCCCGGCCACCTGCGCCGTTACCACCACCTCCTCGCCCTCAATCGTCTGGAAGGAAAGTGCGAAGTCCGCCGTCAGGCGCCCGCCGTCGGGCACTTCTACGGCGCGCTGCTGCTCCTCGTAGCCGATGTAGCTCACCACCAGCGTCTGCGTGCCCGAGGGCGCATTGGGAATGGTGTAGCGCCCGTCAATGTTGGTGGCCGCGCCGATACTCGTGCCCGCCACGCGGATGCTGGCGCCGGGCAGCGCCTCGCCCGTCGAGGCGTCCGTGACGCGCCCCGAGATGGTACCCGCCGGGAGGGGCGTGGCGGGCGGCGCGGCCTGCGCGGGCAGCGCCAGCAAGCACAGCAGGGCAATACCAGAAAACGCGCCGGGCCAGTAGAAACGTCTCATGAGGTATAGAAAAGGCAAAAGGGCCGGGTGCTGGCCCGGCAGAAGTCGTGGGTGGAAGCGCTGCTGCCCCTCCCCTGCCCCCTCGCTGCGCCTGCCAAACATAATAGGTCAATCAAATTGATTTATGCAAGTCAGAAGCGCTTTTTTTGGCTGCCCCGCCGGGGCACTTGCGCGTGCCACTCCCGCTGCCCCGCCGCCGCGCTGCCGCGCTTTACGAGGGCACCGGCCCCTCGACAGGCAGGGCGGCGGGCGCCCGCGACGCGCCAGGCGTACCCCGGCTGCGGGCATCGTCCAGGTGGGGCTCCTCGGGGTAGTCTTCGAGCTTGTCGTACCAGTTGAACTTGAGAAACGCCATGGCCGCGAGGGCGACGACGATGGCAACGGCAAGCGCGCCAAACTCCTCGATCACCAGCAGAATGCCGATGGCGACAAGCGCCGTCTGCCACACCACGCCCACGAGCACGTTGAGGGCGTCGCGCTTGAAGTGGCCATTTGCGCTGATGCCGGGGTGCTCGGCCACGACGAGGTCGTGCACGGGCTTCCAGAAGCCCCACGGGCGCACCTTGAGGTAGAAATCCTTCAGCACCGCCTCGTCGTCGGGGCGGGTGAGCAGGCTGCCGGCAATGCAGCCCGCGAGCGAGAGGCCGAGAATGAAGGGAAAGCCGTAAAGGGGCGTGGCCGCGCCATACGCACTGCCCATCACCTCGGGCACGATGCCGGCGGCGGCGATGCCGGCCAGCATCCCCCAGAAGTAGCCGTAGCTGTTGAAGCGCCACCAGTGCCACTTGAGGAGGTTCGAGGCGGCATAGCCGCCGTAAAGCGCCGCCACGATCCACTGCACGATAGAGTTGAGGTCTTCGATGAAAAACCCGAAGGCCGTCCCCACGATGACGACGGCAATCGAGACGGCGTAGCTCATCCACACGTACCGCTTTTCACTGGCATCGGGGTTGATGTAGCGCTTGTACACGTCGTTGACGATGTACGCGGGCGCCGCATTCACCGTGGCCGCGTACGTGCTCATAAACGCCGCCAGCAGCGCGGCAATCAAAAGCCCCAGCAGGCCCGTGGGGATGAACTCGCGCAGGGCAAAAGGCAGGATCAGCTCGAAGTTGACGCCCGGCCCCATCGCGTTCAGCTCGGTCGTGAAAAAGACGAGGGCGAGGACGGTGAGCCCGGTGATGAGCATGTAGCGCGGAATCATGAGCACCAGGCTCACCAGCCCGCTCATCTTGGCCGCCTCGCGCGGGGTGCGCGCCGACAGCACGCGCTGCATGTCGTAGTTGGGGGCCGGGCCGGCCATGCTCACCAGGACGCCTTTAAAGACCAGCATCATGAAAAAGGCGCCGAACATGGTGTAGCCGTCGGCGGCGATTTTGGCATTGGCGGCGGGCAGCACGGCGCCCCAGTCGAGGCCGAGCTTCCAGCCAAAGCCCAGGCTGCGCCAGCCCTGCGGCACGACGGCGTCGAGCATCGCCGGCGACACCTTCTGCATGGCGATGATGCCCACCCAGATGCACGCCGTCGTCATGATGCCGAACTGCAAGACCTCGGTAAAGACGACGCTGAACATGCCGCCCTTGACCACATACAGCGTCGCGATGGCCGTGATGACGAGGCCGTAGATGTTGGCGTTCGTGGCCGCGTCGGCGCTGAACTGGAAAGGCAGAAACGCGGCGGCAAACTGCCCGATGCCGATGAATCCATACGCCAGAAACCCGATCACGTTGATGAGGGCGAACAGCACGACCACGAGGTGCGACAGCTTGGCCCCGCGCCCGTCGCCAAAGCGGAAGCGGATCCACTCGGCGCCCGTCATCACGCCCGAGCGCCTGAGCCAGACCGACAGGTACACCATCAGGAAAATCTGGTTGAAGACGGGCCACAGCCACGGTATCCAGACGCTTTTCAGCCCATAGACGAACAGGAGGTACACGAGCCACATCGTGCCCGAGATGTCGAACATGCCCGACGCGTTCGAGAGGCCGAGGGCGTACCACGGTATCTGGTTGCCGCCCAGAAAGTAGTTCTGGATGCTTTTCGAGGCCCGTTTCGAGATCCAGAAGCCGATGCCGACGGTGACCACGATGTAGAGGCCGATGATCAGCAGGTCAATGGCGTGTAGGTTCATAGGGGCTGGAGGAGAGGGCCGCGCGGCGACGGGTTGCTGAAAGCGCTTGCCCGGCGGCAGGGCCGGGAAATGGAAGGTATGTCAAAATGATTTACTAAAATCAGGTCCGTTTTTCGCCGCCCCCGTTATCCCATTGTATGTTTTAGTCAAACGGGGGCGGCGCGTGGCGCAGACGTACCTGTTTCAGCCCGCCGCCGCGCGCCTTCGCCCTTTCGACCCGAGGCTCCAGCCTACCCCGTCCATGCTGACCGGTACCAACCTCACGCACGCCAAGCAGCACAACCTGCAAATCATCTACGAGACGATCCGCATTTACGGGCCGATTTCGCGGGCAGACGTGGCGCGGCGCACGCGCCTGACGGCGCAGACCGTCTCCAACCTCGTCCGCCAGCTGCTCGACGAGCACCTCGTCGAGGAAGCCGAGCGGCAGAGCCAGGGGCGCGGGGCGCCCTCCATCTCGCTCACCATCAACCCCGACGCCGCGTTTGCCGTCGGCCTCGACTTCGACGTGGACCACCTCACCGCCGTCCTCGTCAACCTCTCGGGCGAGGTCAAGCAGCGCTTCCACCAGGATTTGTGGCAGCCCAGCCCCGACGACGCCCTCGACCTGCTGGCCGATACCGTGGGCGTGCTCCTGGGGCGGCACGGCCTGCGCGCCGACCGGCTGTGGGGCGTGGGCGTGGGCGTGCCCGGCCCCATGGTGCCCTCGAAGGCGCAGGGCGGCACCTACCTCGTGAGTCCGTGGGCGCTGCCCGCGTGGCAGGACGTGCCCCTGGCCGAGCGCCTCCACGACAAACTCCAGCTACCCGTTTTCATCGAGAACAACGCGACGGCGGCGGCCGTGGGCGAGCACTGGTACGGCGCGGGCCGCCACGTCTCGACGTTTTTCTACGTCTATCTGGGCAGCGGGCTGGGCGGCGGCCTCGTGGTGCAGGGGCATCCTTTCGAGGGGCACTCGGGCAACGTTGGCGAGATTGGCTACCTGCCCCCCTGCCCTACCACCTTTACCCCCGGCCAGCCGCAGCACCTGGGCGAGCTGTTCAACCTGCAAGCGCTTTACGCCCGGCTGCGCGCCGCCGGCGAAAGCGTCGCCACGCTCGACAGCCTGCTGCCCCTGCTCGAAAAGGGCAGCCCCGCCGCCCTGGCGTGGTTCGACGAGGCCGCCGAGCAGATGGCGTTCGTGCTGCTGGCCGTCGAGTACCTCATAGACCCCGAGGCCATTTTCATGGGCGGGCGCTGGCCGAGCCCGCTGCTGCAGGCCCTGCAACGCCGCGTCGAGGAGATGCTGCCGCGGCGCCGGAGCCTGTCGCGGGCCACGGCACCTGCGCTCCGGCTGGCCACGGCGGGGACGGACGCGGCGGCGCTGGGCGTGGCCACGCTTCCGCTCTACAGCACGTTTGCGCCCCGGTCGCGCATCGCCCTCAAGCGCGTGGATTCGGGCGAGGCGCTGCCCCACTTTCCGCAGTAGCGCCGCGCGGCGCCGCGTGTCCTGGGCGTTCTCGTGTTCTGGACGTCATGAGTCCATGACTTCACGACCTCCTGCCCCGTTTCGCGGCGGGCACGCGGTAGAGGGGGCGGAAAGTGGCAGGCAGAGGGCAGCTCTTCTTGCGTTCATGGAGTCATGATGTCTATCATCCTGCATCCATGACCTCATGAGTTCGTGAAGAGCTACTCCCTCGTCAACCTCAAAGGCGGCTCGGGCAAAACCACCAGCGCCGTGTCCCTGGCCGCGACGCTGGCGCTGGAGGGCCAGTCCATCCTGCTCGTCGACCTCGACCCCCAGGGGTCGGCCACGCGCTGGCTGGGGCGCGTGCGCCAGCACGCCGGCACGCCGCGCCTGCTCGCGGGCGAAGCCCCGCCCGCCGACGTGGTCGAGGTGACGGACTACGAGGGCCTCGACATCGTGACGGCGGACCGCTCGCTCGCGCGCCTGGAAGAAACGCGCCCCGCCCGGCTGGCCCGCTACCTCGAAGGGTTGATGGAAGCTGCCCAGAAGGCCGGCTACGCCTACGTCCTGCTCGACCCGCCGCCCTCGGTGGGCAGCCTCGTCGTGGCTTCGCTGCTCACCACCGACGGCATCCTGGCGCCCGTGGCCGCCTCCGACGGCGCCGTGGACGCCCTGCTCGACACGCTGCGCCTGACGCGGGACGTGGGCGGGGCGCCCCTGCGGGCGGCCTTTGCCTGCCGCGTCACGCGCACCGTCAACGACCAGCAGGTGCCCGAGCTGCTGCGCGACGAGCTGGGCGAGCGGGCGGCAGCGGCGTTCGTGCGCGAAACCGTGCGCGTGCGCGAGGCCGAGACGGCGCACGTGCCCCTGCCCATCTACGCCCCCGAGGCCGCCGCCACGCTCGACTACGCGCAGCTTGCCCGGGAAATCTTCGGCCCCTGACTTCAGGAGATCATCAGGCCCTGACTTCAGGACCTCATGAGGTCAGGACTTCGGGAACGCGGTTGCGATTTTTGCGCCGGCTACCCCCTCGGCATCTATCATCAGATCAGGACTTCAGGAACTCATGAGCACGAGAAAACCCCGCATGGCGCTTTCGCGCGAAGAGGAGCGCGCGCCCGCCTACACGCCCAGCCTCGTCGAGCAGAAAATGCAGGAGACGAAGGTGCCCTTTGCCACCCTGCTGCCGCCTTCCCTCTACGAAAAGCTGCGGGCAGCCGCCTTCTGGGAAAACCGATCCATCGCCGACGTGACGGCCGACGCGCTGGGCGCGTGGCTGGCCGCGCAGGAGAAAAAGCGGGGCGCCTACGAGGTGCTGCCGCCGCACCGCCAGAAAACCTGACGGGCGGGTGAATAAGCAGCCAACCCGGGGGGCGGAAAGGGCCATCAGGCCCCGCCACGGGGCATGGCAAAGGCAGGGCAGGGGAGTAGGGGGGCAGGCGTTACAGGTTTGGGACACATGGCGCCCCTGGCGCGTATGCCCGATGCCAAAAGCTGACCGTCTCGCCAAAAAGCCCCGCCCATGACTCCCCATCCCTCCACGCCGCCCGCCGCGCTACCCCGCATCATCCAGGGCGGGATGGGCATCGGCGTTTCAAGCTGGCGCCTGGCGCGCCGCGTGGCCCTGCTGGGCGAGTTCGGGGTCGTCTCGGGCACGGCCATTGATACCGTGCTGGTGCGCGAGTTGCAGGAGGGCGACCCCAACGGGCGGCTGGCGGTGCTGGAAGCGTACCCCGACGCCGACATCGTGGCGTACCTCAAAAAGCAGTTTTACGTGGAAGGCGGGCTGGCCGCGGGCACGCCCTACAAGCTGCTGCCCATCCACCGGTTCAAGCCCACGGTGCAGTCGCAGCGCATTCTGTGCGCGGCCACGTTTAGCGAGGTGCGGCTGGCCAAAAACGGGCACGAGGGGCGCGTGGGCATCAACCTGCTCACCAAGACCAAGCGCTACACCCTCGCGTGCCTGTACGGCGCCCTGCTGGCGGGCGTAGATGCCGTGCTGATGGGCGCGGGCATCCCCGTCGAGGAGGCCGAGCAGCTGGCCCTGCTGGCCGAGGGCCGCCCGGCGCGCCTGCGGCTGGACGTGGACGCGTCGGCGGCGGCGGGCGCCGAGGGGCCGTTCTACTACGCGCTCGACCCCGCCGACCTGGTGCCCGCGCCGGCCCCGCTGCCGCTTCCGATGTTTTTCCCCATCATCTCGTCCGACACGCTGGCGCACATCCTGGACAAAAAGCTGCCCGCGGGGCTTATTACCGGGTGGATCATCGAGGGGGCGGTGGCGGGCGGCCACAACGCGCCGCCACGCGGCAAGCAGTACGACGCCGAGCAGTCGCCCATCTACGACGGACGCGACGTGCCCAACCTCGACAAGATCAGGGCGCTGGGCTACCCGTTTTACCTCGCCGGCGGCTTTGGCACGCCCGAGACGCTGCGGGCGGCGCTCGAGCAGGGCGCCGCCGGCATCCAGGTGGGCACGCTGTTTTCGCTGGCCGACGAGTCGGGCTACCCGGCGGCGCGCAAGGCCGAAATCATCGGCGCCATCCACAGCGGCAAGGTGGCCGTGCGGACGGACGGGCGGGCGTCCTCGACGGGTTTCCCCTTTAAAGTCGTCGAACTCGACGGCACGCTGGCCCGGCCCGACCTGTACGCGCAGCGGCAGCGCATCTGCGACCTGGGCTACCTCCAGACGCCCTACCTCGACGAAAAGGGCCGCCTGCAAGGGCGCTGCGCCGCCGAGCCCGTCGAGACGTACGTGAGCAAGGGCGGCAACCGGGCCGACACCGTCCGGCGGGCGTGCCTGTGCAACGGCCTCATGGCCAACATCGGGATGGGGCAGCAGCAGAAAACGGGCGCCGAACGCCCGCTGCTGACGGCAGGCGACGAACTCGTCAACCTGCCCCTCGGGTCGGCGGCGCACCCCTCGTACACCGCCGCCGACGTAATCGCGTATCTCTACGACAGGTCGTTGCCCGCGCAAGCGGATTAGCGAAACACCCCCCGGACGGCGCTGGAAACGTCCGGCGCCCCGCGCCTTTCCACGCCGCCATGCAGCGCATCGAAATCACGAAGGAACTCGCCCTTACCCCGAAAGAAAGCTCGCTGCTCGACCTGCACAGCTTTCTCAACGTGATGACCATTCTGCACGGCGAGCTGATGATGCTGCGCCTGCAGGCCGAGGAAGGGGCGCCGCAGCCCGTGCCGCCGTTGCAGGAAAGCCTGGACGTGAGCAAGCGCATTCTCGAGGCGCTTTCCGACCTGTCGCACGTGCAGATGTACGTGGTGGACATCGAGTCCTACAAAACGCTCGTGCTCGACGACGTGGCGGCCCTCGTGGCGCGGGTGCCGGGCCTGGCCGGGCGCGCCGAGGTCGAGAAAAGCGTGGACAACATCGCCTCCATTTTTGGCGTCCTCACCGTGCGCGTGCGCGAGATTCTGGCGCGCCTGAAGGCGCCCGAGGCGTGGCAGCCGCACCCCATCGCCGAACTGCACGACGACATGGTGCAGGTGCTGCGGGCCATCGAGAAAAACAGCAAGGGCCGCTACCGCATCGCCTTCGACCCGGCCACGCGCGGCGCGGGCGACTACCTCGTTCGCCTCCACATGGCCAGTCCCGAGGGCGCGGCCATCACCATGCCGCCCGTGGTGAAAGACGTGCTGCGCGACCTGGTGGCCAATGCGCGCAAATACACCGACCCCGGCGGCACCATCCACGCCGAACTCGTGGACGATGGCGCGGCGCTGCAACTCGTGGTGGAGGACACGGGCTGCGGCATCCCCGCCGGCGAGGTCGAGCACGTGGTCGAGTACGGACGGCGCGCCTCGAACGTGCAGAACCGGCCCACGAAAGGCGGCGGCTTCGGGCTGACAAAGGCGTACCTCGTGACAAAGCAGTTCCGGGGCCGCATGTGGATTGCCTCCGAGGAAGGCGTGGGCACGCGCGTCGAGATCACGATTCCGCACCCGGCAGACGAGGC
>CBDUCD010000014.1:0-19423 GCA_965365535.1 uncultured Rhodothermales bacterium
TTGCCGGGGAAACTCCTCCCTTGAGGGAGGTGGCCCGAAGGGCCGGAGGGTGTGGGCCACAGACGCACAGAGCTAACGGCGTAACTCCTGTGCCATTGGCCAGCGCGGCGGGGCAGGAGCGTCTGGCGGTGAGGTTAAAGCCCTGCCTGAAGCCGTTGTCGTAACTTGGCGCCCGCCAACCTTTTACACGCCCATGACCAAATCCGAACTCACCGACCGCATCGCGCAGGCTACGGGCCTCACCCGCGTCGAGACCGAGGCGGTCATTGAAGGCTTCATGATCTGTGTGCGCGAGGCGCTCGTGGAGGGGAACCGGGTAGATCTGCGGGGCTTCGGCGCCTTCCACGTGCAGCACCGCGCGGCGCGGCTGGCGCGCAACCCGTCCACGGGAAAGGAAATTGCCATCGCGGCGCGGTATCGCCCGGCCTTCCGCCCCGCGCGCGATTTTGCCGCCGCCGTGGAAGCCGCGCACCAATCCCGCCATGCCTGACCCCCTCGTTTCCGCCACGCCGTGCCCCGAGTGCGGCGCGCTCCGCGCCCCCGGCCAGACGCGCTGCGACCTGTGCGGGTTTTCCGAAACGGCTGCTGCCGCGTCTCAGGCCGATGCTGCTCGGATGGACGCGCCGGCGCCGGGCGCCGCACCGTCCCCCGAGGGCGTGTTCTGCAACGCGTGCGGGTGGCGCAACCCCGCAGGCGCCCGGTTTTGCAGCCAGTGCGGCGCGCCCCTGCAAACGGATGCCGCGCCCCGGCCCGCCCCCGCGCGTCCGCCTGCTGCTGCTGCGGGCCGGGCGCCCTCGAACGCGCCCCTCGGGCGCACGCTCGGCATCGTGCTCGCCGCCGCCGTGCTGCTCGTGGTGGCGCTCTACGTGGTGACGGCCATCAGCAAAAAGCAGGCGCCGCCCCCGCCGGCAGCGGCGGCCGCGCAAGAGGCACCGCCCGCCGACGCCGCCCTCTTTACACCTCTTTCCGCCGACCAGGAAAAAGCCGTCATGGCCCTCGAAGGCGACCTGAAAACGCTTGAGGGCGAGCCCAAGCTGGCCCGGCAGCGCGAGCTCGTCAACCTGCTCATCGGCTTCGGGCGGCCCGACCTGGCGGCGCAGGCGCAGCAGGACCTGGCGCGCCTCGACCCGTCGGCGGAGGCGTGGACGCGCACGGGCGACCTCTACTTCCAGTGGATGAACCTCGTCGAGGAAAGCGGCGGCGCGCCGCAGCCCCCGGCCACGCGCGCCATCGCGGCCTACGACGAGGCCCTCAAAACGCGCGACGACCTGGACGTGCGCGCCCGCCTGGCGTGGGCGGCGCAGTACGATTCGAGCCAGCCCATGCGCGCCATCGAGGAAACCAAGGCCGTGCTCGAAAAAGACTCGCTGCACGTGGGCGCGCTCCAGAACTACGCCATCTTCCTGGCGCGCATCGGGCGGACGGACCAGGCCATCGCGCAGATGGATCGCATCCGGCGGCACGCGGGTTCGGATACGCTGCTGGCCCGCAGCGCCGAGGCGTTTATCGAGGCGCTGAAAGAACGTGACCCTCCCATCGCGCCCTGACCGCGCCCCGCCCATGCCCCAACAGTTTTCGCCCGCCGAGCTCGAAGCCTTGCAGGCCGCCGTTGCCCGCGCCGAGCGGGGCACGTCGGCGGAAATCGTGCCGTGCATTGCCCGCGCGTGCGACCCTTACCCCGAGGCGCCGTGGCGCGGCGCCGCCGTGGGCGTGGTGGCCGTGCTGGCCCTGACGGCGGCGCTCTACCAGCTCTACGACGGCTGGGGGCTGGGCTGGCTGCACGAGGGCTGGGCCGTGGCCCTGGGCGTGGTGCTGGGCGGCGTGGCGGGCGGCCTCGTGGGGCGTTACGTACCTGCCGCGCGCCGCCTGCTCGTCGGGCAGAAAACGCTGGGCGAGCGCGTCCACGCCCGCGCCGAGCAGGTTTTTCTGGAAGAAGAAGCCTTTGCCACGCGCGACCGCACGGGCGTGCTGCTGTTCGTGGCCGTGTTCGAGCGGCGCGTCGAGGTGCTGGCGGACGCGGGCATTGCCGCGCGCGTGCAGCCCGAGGCGTGGGGCGACCTGTGCGCCCACCTCATCGCGGGCATCCGCGCGGGGCGCCTGGCGGAGCACCTCGAACAGAGCTTTTCGCGCTGCGGCGCCCTGCTCGAACAAGCCGGCTTCCCCATCGCCGCCGACGACGAGAACGAGCTGCCCAACCACATCCGGGTCTATGGCTGATTCCTCCATCACGCCCACCGACCAGTTGTTGCTGTCGCAGCTTTACGTGCTGGCAGGCGCCGTTGACCGGCCTTTTGCCCTCGAACTGCTCCGCGCCTTTGCCGAGTCCACCCGCGAAAGCTTCGAGGCCCTCGGCGCGGCCCGCGCGGCGCGCGACCTGAAGGCGTTCGGCGCCGCCGCGCACCGCCTCAAGTCGTCCTTTGCCACGCTGGGCATGGAGGCCGAGGCGCGGGGCTGCACCGCCATCGAAGACGCCGCCCGCCGCGGCTCGTGGGACGAAAGCCTGCGCCTGGCCGGCGACATCTCGGGCCGCTACGCCGAGATGGTGCCCGCCGTAGATCGGCTCGTCGCCTACCTGGAAGCGCGTGTGTAAAGCCCGTTAATCCGCCCAGCGACGGCCCGGAAGGGGGCACCCCTGCCGTAGTTTCACAGGCTATCCCTGCTCCCGGCGCGTCCGGGGGCTTGCCTATCCAAACAATCCACAGGGGACATGCCCGAAAACAGCAACACGTACGAGCTGACGTACATCGTCAACGCCGTGCTCAGCGAAGACCAGGCCCGCGAGTTGGCCGCCCGCTACAACACGTACATCGAAGAAAACGGCGGCAGGATTCTGCACTCCGAGGCCTGGGGCAGCCGCCGCCTGGCCTATCCCATCGCCAAAAAGCGCAACGGCTACTACTTCAACGTCTATTTCCAGGCGCCGGGCCGCCTCATCCCGCGCCTGGAGCGCGCGATGGAAATCGAGGACGACGTGCTGCGCTACCTCACGCTCGCCATGGACGCGAAGATGATCCGCCATTTCGAGAAAAGCCAGGGCGCCGCGCCGGTCGCCTCCGCCGACGCCGAGTAACACCCTACAAAAGCTATCCAGATCATGGCAAGACCCAACTCTTCCCAGCAGCAGCACGAAGAACAGGCCCCCGTTGACATCAAAGGGGTGGACTACGTGGACTATAAAGACGTGGATCTGCTCAAGCGCTTTATCAACGAGCAGGGCAAAATGCTGCCCCGCCGCGTGACGGGCGTGTCGGCCAACATCCAGCGGCAGGTGACGCGCGCCATCAAGCGGGCCCGGCACCTCGCCCTCCTGCCCTTCGTGGCCGACACGGTCAAGTAGTTTCCGTTCACACGCGGCCCCGGGGCTGCGTAACTGGTTATCCCGATGAAAATCATTCTGACTCAGGAGCACGAAACGCTCGGGCAGCAGGGCGAGATCGTCACCGTCAAGGACGGCTACGCCCGCAACTTTCTCATTCCGCGCGGCATGGCCCGCGTGGCGACGGCGGGCACCATCCGCGCCGTCGAGGAGGAGCGCCGCCAGGCATCGCGCAAGCTGGCCGCCGCCGCCGCCGACGCGCGCCGCGTGGCCGCCCAGCTCGAAACCGTCGAGGTGGTGATTCCGGCCCGCGTGGGCGAGGAAAACCGCATCTTCGGCTCCATCACGTCCGCCCAGCTTGCCGACGCCCTTACCAAGATGGGCTTCGACGTGGACCGGCGCCGCATCGAACTCGACGAGGAAATCCGCACGACGGGCGTTTACGGCGCCACGGCGCGGCTGCACCGCGAGGTGTCGGCGTCGTTCAAGGTGCGCGTCGTGCCCGAAGGCGGCGAGGCGATCTGAGGCGGGCAACCGCCCCCCACCCGAGGCGTTCGTTGCAGCCGCAGCGAACGCCTTTTTTGATGCGCCCCGCCCTTTTTCTCGTCGCCCTCACCCTCGCGCTGCCCCTCGGGGCGCAGGCGCAGATGCCGCGCCCGGCCCTCCAGCACGTCCGCTGGACGGCCGGCGTGGCGCCCGACACGCTGGGCGCGGACGGCGCCGCGACGCTCGCCGTCGAGGTCGAGATCGCGGAGGGCTGGAAAATGTACGCCCTCGACACGCCGCCGCCCGCGCCCGCCCTCCAGCTAACAGCCGAGGCGCCGGGGCTGCGCGTGGGCGCCTTCAGCCAGCCCCCGCCGGCTGTCGAAGACGATCCCAACCTGGGCGTCGAGGTGCACCTGTTTCGCGGGCAGGCGCGCTTTACGGCGCCTGTCACCCGGGCGGGCGCGCCGCCGGGCGCCGTCGAAATCCCCGTCCAGATCCGCTTTACCATCTGCGACAAAACCATCTGCCTGCCGCCCACGCCGCACACCGTCGTGGCCCGCGTGCAGGTGGCGGGCGCGCAGGGGGCAGGCGAGAAAGGCGCGGCGCCGAACCCATCGCCCGTGCCCGACGCGCCGCCCGCCGGCGCGCCCGACTTCACCGCCGCTGCGCCGCCCGTGGCCGTTCCCGGTAGCACGGCCCGCGCGGCGCCTGCCCCGACGTTTGCCGTGGGCAGTGCCGCTGGCGCGGGGGGCATGGGGGGATTTCTGCTGCTGGCCCTGGTGGCGGGGCTGGCGGCGCTGCTGGCCCCGTGCGTCTTTCCCATGATTCCGCTTACCGTGTCGTACTTCACGCGGCACAGCCACAGCCGGGGCGAGGCGGTGCGCATGGCGCTGCTCTACGGCGCGTCTATCGTGGGCACGTTTACGGGTCTGGGGCTGGTGCTGGCGCTGCTGGTGGGGGCGGCGGGGGCGCAGCAGGTGGCCGCGAATGCGTACGTCAACCTCGCCATCGGCGTCGTCTTCGTCGTGTTCGGGCTGTCGCTGCTGGGGCTTTTCGAGATCCGGGTGCCCTCGCGCCTGCTGAACCGGGTGGGGCAGGGCGAGCGGCGCGGCGGTGCCGTGGGCGTGCTGTTCATGGGCCTCACGCTTACGCTCGTGTCGTTTTCGTGCACCGTGCCGTTTGTGGGCGGGCTGCTGGCGGCAACGGTGGGCGGCGCGTGGTTCTGGCCTGCCGTGGGGATGCTCGTCTTCAGCGCCACGTTTGCGCTCCCGTTCGTGCTGTTCGCCCTGTTTCCGCGTGCCCTCGGCGCCCTGCCGCGCTCGGGCGCGTGGATGAACACCGTCAAGGTGACGCTGGGCTTCGTCGAGCTGGCGGCGGCGATGAAATTTCTGTCGCAGGCCGACATTCTCCTGGGCGTGGGGGTCCTGTCGCGCCCGCTCGTCATCGCCCTGACGGCTGTGCTGTTCGTGCTGTGCGGCCTCTACCTGCTGGGCAAGCTGCCCCTCAACGGCGAGGCGCTGCCGGCGCTGGGCGTGGGCCGCATGATGGCGGCGGTGCTGTTTCTGGGAACGGCGCTCTACCTGCTGCCCGGCCTCGTCGGGGCGCCCACGGGCCTTTTCGACGCCTACCTGCCGCCGCGCCGCGCGACGGACTTCACCGTCGGCGCCGGCGCTACCGCCGCGCCCGACCCGCAGTGGCTCGAGGGCGAGGCCGGCCTGGCCCGCGCCCGCACCCTGTCGGCGCAGTCGGGCAAGCCCATCTTTATCGACTTCACGGCCTACACCTGCACGAACTGCCGCTACATGGAGGCCAACGTGTTTACCCACCCCGACGTGGCGGCGCGGCTGGACACGGGCTTCGTGCGCGTCCGCCTCTACACCGACGACCCCGACGAGGGCGCGGCGCTCAGCCGCTACATGCTGGAGCAGACGGGCACGGTCGCGCTTCCCACCTACACCCTGCTGGGCGCCGCAGACGGCGAGCCCATCGGGCAGCACAGCGGCACGGCCAGCGTGGCCGCGTTTGTCCGCTTTCTCGACCGTGGCCTGGCCGCGCCGTCAGTGGTGTTCGGCAATGGGAAACAGCAGCACGGGCAGGGGGCTTTCCCTGAGCACGGATAAGGCCACGCTGCCGGCCAGCATCCGCTCCATGAACCCCCGGTGGCGGTGCCCCAGCACGATCAGGTCGGCCTGGTAGCCTTTCGCGTCGTCGAGGATGACGGCGGCGGGGTCGCCGGGGCGGCAGGCGGCGCGCACGGGGCGCGTAAAGCGCTCGGAGAGAAACCGGTTGAGGGCGTCCTCCTCGGCGTCGGCGAGGTCGCGCTCGACCTGGGGGTCGTACATGGCGTAGGGCAGCCCTTCGATGCCTACAAGCCCTTCGTAGCCCGAAAACGGTGCCACCTCGGGCGGCGGCACCACGTGAAGCGCGTACAGGTCGGCGCCCATCTGGGCGGCGAGGGCTTCTACGGACTGGGTAAAGGCGAGGGGTTCACGCAGGTCGAGGGCGAGCAGGATGCGTTTCATGGGAGGGCCGAAAAAGGAGAGGGAGAGATGCACCCGGCATCCCTCCCTCTGGTTTCCTCACGCGGCGCGGCGGTCAGTTGTCCACGCCGTCGCGCATGTCGGCGGCCATGCGGTCGGTGGCGTTGTCCACGTTGCGGCCAAAGGCGGTCAGGCCCGAGGCGATGTCGCCCTTCAGGTCCTGCCAGTTGTCCTCGGTCGCGTTCG
Source organism: uncultured Rhodothermales bacterium (assembly GCA_965365535.1). GTDB lineage: Bacteria > Bacteroidota > Rhodothermia > Rhodothermales > BA12 > CBDUCD01. The sequence continues at coordinate 6,529 of CBDUCD010000014.1, forward strand.
TGAAGGCGTCCCACTTTTCGCCCATCTGGCGGCGTTCCTCGCGCAGGTTGGCAACGGTTTCGTCGTACTGCGCGCGGGCGTCGGCAGAAACGTTGGAAGCCTTGGCCTCCATCTCGTCAATCTGCCGGTCGAGGTCGTCCATGCGCGCCTGGGCGGCGGCCTGGAACTCGTCCTTCGTCTGGGCCATGTCGAGGCGGGCCTGGAACAGGCTTTCGTCGAGTTCGGCCTCGGCGCGGTTGATGCGCGTGCGGGCGTCGTCGAGGTTGTCTGCCGTCGCATTTGCGAGCCCGTCGAGGTCGTTCTGGAGGGCGTCGCGCTTGCTGCGCAGCTCGGCGATGGTTTCGCGCATGTCGGCCCGCGCGTCTTCGGAAGCGTTGTCAATGTTGGCTTCCAGCTCGTTGATCTGCGCGTCGAAGCGGCTGATGGCCTGCTGCGTGTTGTCGCGCAGCTCGGCCGTGGCCTGTTCGACGTTGGTGTCGACGGCTTCCTGCTCGCGCGGCGTACACGCCGCCAGCACGAACAGGCAGCAGGCGAGGGGTAAAAACTTGAAGGTCATGGAGTGGCGTTTCATGGAGATAAAAGGATGGTCGCCTAAACGACGCGTCGGCCCTGAATCAGGCGCACGACGACGACCACGAGGGCGATGACGAGGAGGATGTGGATGAGGGAGCCGACGTTGAAGACGGTGAAGCCCAGCAGCCACAGGATGAGCAGAATGATGACGATCGTCCAGAGCATGTTCGTGTTGGTTTAGAGGGGGAAGAGGAGTAGCGCGAGGCGCGCATTCACCTATTCTACACCGGCGATAGGCAAAAAGACATGCCCTTACGTGACGATGCCGTCCGCCGGAATCAACGTTCCTGTGACGCCCGGCGAACCGTCCAGTCGTAGAAAAAGCGCACCCGGGGCGCGCTGCCCCGGCGCGCGGCGTCGCGCAGCGCGCGGCTGTCGCGGCCCGCGAGGGCGCGCCGCAGCAGGGCGTAGTGCGGACGGTCGGGGCGCATGAAGCCCAGCACCCACGGGCCTGCCGCGCCCCGCGCGTCGAAGTCGGCGCCGAACCAGTCGAGCAGGCTCGACACCAGCACCTCGCCGTTCTGCACGTCGAAGTGGCGGGGGCTGCCCGCGAAGTCGCGCATCCCGGCGTCGAGTAGGGCGTCGAGGCGGGCGGGCGTGAACGCCTCGCGGCGCAGGCGCGGGCACGACACGGCGGCGCAGTTGAGGGCCACGTGGAGGCGCGGGTCGAGCGTTTGCACCTGAAGCTTTTCGAGGGCCGCCGGGCCGGACTTGCGCCGCAAAATGACGTTTTCGACCTCGTCGAGGGTGACGCGCACGCCGCCGACGGTGTGGGGCGTCTTGAAAAAGAGGGCGCCGTCGTCGCTGCCGAGCACGTTCTGGCGCCCGGGCTGCCCGGCGATGGCGTCGAGCATGAGGGCGTTGTAGGCGTTGATCCAGAACGCCATCTTGTCGGCGTCGGTGCGCAGCGTCGCCAGGTCGTAGGTCTCGATGGCGGCGAGGACGGAGTCGAGGCGGGCGCGGTGCGGCGCCCTGCCGAGCAAACCGTAGCGCACGCTGCCGTCGTCCGTCACAACGGCCTGGAGCACGCGGGTAAAGGGGGCGGCGTAGGGCTGCGCCCGCGCGGGGAAGGCGGCGCACAGCGCGAGCAGCAGGCAGCAGCGCGTCACGGCAGTGGGGTGGATTTGGCGCTGCGGGCGGCTTCCCACGTCTCGAACGCCACGAGGTCGCTGCGGAGGGCGCCGACGACGGCAGCGACGACGGCCACGTCGTCCACGAGGCCCACGCCGGCCAGAAAGTCGGGGATGAGGTCGAGGGGGGCGACGAAGTACACCAGCGCTGCCGTGGCGTAGAGGAGGGAGCGCCACGGCAGCGCCCGGTAGTCGCGGCGCCCCCACGCCCGGACGAGGCGGATCAGCAGGCCCGCGTCGCCGCGCACGCGCGCCATGCCGCCGCTGTCTTTGAACAGCTTGGCGTACGCCTGCTGCACGAGGGCCAGCGTGCGGAAGCGGCTTTTCAGCACGCCCACGGCAGCCTTGCGGGCCACGCGGAAGGCCCGGCGCTGCGGACGGCTGAGCGTGTCGTCGGGAGAAAGGGGCATGGGGGCGTTGTTGGTCAATGGTCAATGGCTACTGGCCGTTCGCTGCTGATTCCTGGCTATCTGGCGTTGGCCACAGGGCGTGTGCCGTTTTACCTGCCTTCAGCACCCGGCAGGGACTCGTGTTTCGAGTGTCGAGGTTCGGGCATCGGGTAACCAGTAACCAATGACCAGTGACGAACGACCAGTGACCAGCATCCACGATGATAGGGCGCCCGGGGCGCGGGCAGCAGGCAACACCGGCAGCCCTAACCAGAACGTTATCTTCGCGCAGCCAAGCCACCCTGTCCCGATGCGCCTCTTTTGCCTTGCCCTGCTACTCGCCGCCGCGCCCGCCGTTGCCCAGCAGGCCGACTCCCTCCCGCCCAACCCGTACCCGCGCACGCCGCCCCAGGTGCGCGTGGAAGCCGCCGCCCGGCGCGCGGCACTCCAGCAGACATCCCTCGTGGCGAATGTGCCGCTGCGCAACATCGGCCCGACGGTGATGAGCGGGCGCGTGGTGGACGTGGACGTGTCGCCCACCGACCCGACGCACTTCTACGTCGCCTACGCCTCGGGCGGGCTGTGGGTGACGCGCAACAACGGCCAGTCGTTTACACCTCTTTTCGACCGCGAGGCCGTGATGACGATAGGCGACATCGCCGTGGACTGGCAGCACGGCGAGCGCCTGTGGGTGGGCACGGGCGAGAGCAACTCGTCGCGGTCGTCGTACGCGGGCGCCGGCCTCTACACCAGCGCCGACTCGGGCCGGACGTGGACGCCGCGCGGCCTGGCCGACGGCCAGCACGTGGGGCGCGTCGTGCTCCACCCCACCAACCCCGACGTGCTGTGGGCCGCCGTCGTGGGGCCGCTCTACAGCCCCGGCGGCGAGCGCGGCGTTTACCGCTCCGCCGACGGCGGCCAGACGTGGACGCCCACGCTCCAGGTCAATGACAACACGGGCGCCATTGACCTCGTCGTGGACGAGGCGAACCCCGACGTGCTCTACGCGGCGACGTGGGAGCGCGCGCGCCGCGCGTGGAACTTCGTCGAGGCCGGCGCGGGCTCGGGCGTCTGGAAAAGCACCGACGGCGGCCAGACCTGGGCGCGCCTCAACACCGACGGCAGCGGCCTGCCCACGGGCGCCGACGTGGGCCGCATCGGGCTGGCGCTGCACGCCGCCTCGGGCACGCTTTACGCCCTCGTGGACAACCAGGCGCGGGCGCCCGAAAAACCCGATGCCGAGGCCGACACCCTGCTCACGCGCGAAAAGCTGCGCACCATGACGCGCGACGCCTTCGTGGCCCTTGCCGAGGAAAAGGTCGAAGCGTTTCTCGCCGAAAACGGCTTCCCGGCGTCCTACACCGCCCAGACCATCATCGAACGGGTGCGCGAGGGCACCATCACGCCGCTCACCCTCGTCGAATACCTCGAAGACGCCAACGCCCGCCTGTTCGACACGCCCGTCATCGGCGCCGAACTCTACCGCAGCGTGGACGGCGGCGCGACGTGGACGCGCCAGCACGCCGAGCCGCTCGACAACGTCTTTTTCTCCTACGGCTACTACTTCGGAACCGTCCGCGTCTCGCCGTTCGATCCGCAGAAAGTGTACGTGCTGGGCCTGCCCATTTTGCGCTCCGACGACGGCGGCGCGACGTGGAAAAACATCAACGGCGACAACGTGCACGTAGATCACCACGCCCTGTGGACAAGCGCCGCCCGCCCCGGCCACCTCATCAACGGCAACGACGGCGGCCTCAACATCAGCTATGACGACGGCGAGACGTGGTTCAAGGCCAACACGCCGCCCGTGGGCCAGTTTTACGCCATCGCCGTGGACGATGCCGAGCCGTACCGCGTCTATGGCGGCTTGCAGGACAACGGCGTCTGGCGCGGCCCGAGCGACTACGAGGCGTCCAATAGCTGGTACGAGGAGGGCGAGTACCCCTACAACCGGCTGGGCGGCGGCGACGGGATGCAGGTCGAGGTGGACACGCGCGACAACGAGACGGTCTATTACGGCTTCCAGTTCGGCTTTTACAGCCGCCGCACGGGCGACGGGCGCCCCACCACCGTCCGCCCGCAGCACGAACTCGGCGAGCGGCCCTACCGCTACAACTGGCAGACGCCCATCCGCCTGTCGCGCCACAACCAGGACGTGCTCTACATGGGCTCCAACTTTTTCCACCGCTCGCTCGACCGGGGCCAGACGTTCGAGAAGCTCTCGGGCGACCTCACGAACGGCGGGCGCCCGGGCGACGTGCCTTACGGCACCATCTCGACGCTCGACGAGTCGCCGCTCCGTTTCGGCCTGCTCTACGCCGGCACCGACGACGGCCTCGTCCACGTCAGCCGCGACGGCGGGTATTCGTGGACGCGCATCACCAGCGGGCTGCCGCCCGACCTGTGGGTCAGCCGCGTGGCCGCCTCGCACCACGCCGAGGGCCGCGTCTATGCCAGCCTCAACGGCTACCGCTGGGATTACATGGACGCCCACGTGTACCGCTCGGACGATTACGGCGCCACGTGGACGCGCATCGGCACCGACCTGCCTGCCGAGCCCGTCAACGTCATTCTCGAAGACCCGCACAACCCCGACCTTTTGTACGTGGGCACGGACAACGGCCTCTACGTGTCGCTCGACCGGGGCGGCGCGTTCATGGCGATGATGCACGATTTTCCGCACGTGGCCGTGCACGACCTCGTGGTGCAGGCGCGCCGGCGCGAACTCGTCGTGGGCACGCACGGGCGGTCGCTGTTCGTGGCCGACGTGTCGCTGGTCGAGCAGCTCACGCCCGCCCTCATGGCCGAGGCCGTCCACGTGTTCGACACGCCGCCCGTCACGGCGAATGCGTCGTGGGGCAAGCGTTTTTCGCTGTGGAGCGAGCCCGTCTCGCCCCGCGTGACGGTCGCGTTCTGGGCTGCAAAGGCGGGAAGGGCGACCATCAGCGTGAAAAACGCTGAGGGCGTCGTCGTGGCCGACACGACCTTCGAGGCGGTGCGCGGCCTCAACTACGCCCCCTACGACCTGCGCGCCGACGCCGCCCGCGTGGCCCGGCTGAAGGGCAAGGAGTCGTGGAAAGCCGCCGAGAATGGCGCCTTCTACCTCGTGCCCGGCCCCTACACCCTCGTCGTCGAAACGGAGGGCGGCACGGCCACGACGCCGCTCGAAGTCAAACCCCCGCGCCGCCCCGAGCGCCGCGCCGAGCCCCGTTCGGAGGAGGAAGAGGAGGAACGGCTCGTGAAAGGGTAGGGCGCCTCGCTGCTGCTGGCAGGGTGCCGCGCCGTCGCAAAGGGCGGGCGACGAGTGGCGCAAGACCATCGCCGGAACGCCCCTCCGGCGGCTTCCGTTGGCGCGGCATCCACCAGCCTACCCCGTTTCAGCGATGTCCCAGCAGACCCAGACGTTCGAGATTTCCGGCATGAGTTGCGGCCACTGCGTCCGCGCCGTCGAGGGCGCCCTCGAAAAGATGGACGGCGTGGAAGTCGAAAAGGTCGAAATAGGCCGCGCCACGGTGCGCTTCGACCCGGCGCGGCAGTCGCCCGACGCCATCGCCGCCGCCATCAGAGAGGAAGGCTACTCCGTCTCCGCCTGAGCGCGCCGTTCGGGGCGCAAAAGGCGTCCCCACGCCCGGCTGTACGGGTGCACCTCGCGCACGAGGCTGTCGCCGCGCACGAGGGGGCGGCCTTCGTTGGCCCACTGGAAAATGGAGCCTTCGAGGTTGACGACATCCGTGAAGCCCGCCCCGCGCAGCTTTTGCGCGACGCCCGCCGAGCGGTAGCCCACGGAGCAGTACACGACGATGGGCTGCCCGCGCGGCACGCCGGCCAGGGTTTGCCGTAGCGCCTCCGCCCCCACGTCCGGCCCGACGCGCCGGGCGCCGGGCAGGTGGCTGACGGCAAACTCGGCAGGTTCGCGGGCGTCGAGCAGGAGGGGCGGCGCGGGCAGGGCCAGGCGCCGCGCCAGGCTGTCGGTCGTGATGGAGGGCACGCCGGGAAAGTCGCGCGCGATAAGGCTGCGCACCGACTGCCACGACAGCGAGCCGCGGTCGCTCTGCGCGCAGCCCGGCCCGCTGAGGCCGAGGGTGAGGACGAGAAACGTGACGAGCCGGTGGAGCATGGGCGGTGGGGCGTGGGGCGCCCTACGCCCTTTGCCCGGCGCCGTTCTCGCCCGGCCTGCCCGGCACCCGGCGGGGCACCCGGCCCGGCGCCGGGCGTACGCTACCAGCCAAGCCGTACACCCCTCCATGCGCCTCCAGGATGCCACGTTCGTCGTTGCCGACACCGAGACGACGGGCGTCAACCCGCAGGCGGATCGCATTATCGAGATCGGGGCGGTGCGCGTCGTGGGCGGCGAAATCGTGGACCGCTTCAGCCAGCTCGTGCAGCCGGGGCGCAGCCTGTCGCGCCGCATCACCGAAATCACGGGCCTCACGACGGCAGCGCTCGTGGGCGCGCCGACGATGGCCGAGGTGCTGCCGCGCTTCCGCAGCTTCGTGGGCGACGCCATCCTCGTCGGGCACAACCTGCCTTTCGACCTGGGCTTTCTCGACGCCGAGGCGGCGCGGCTGGGGCTGGCGCCTTTCACCAATGCGGGGCTGTGCACGCTGCGCCTGGCGCGCCGCATCCTGCGCGGGCAGCGCTCGAAAGGGCTGGGCGCCGTGGCCGACCATTACGGCATCGCCATCCACGGGCGGCACCGCGCGCTGGGCGACGCCGAGGCCACGGCGCACGTGCTGCTGCGCTTTCTGGCCCACCTCTCCCGGGCTGAAAACGTCGAGACCGTCGCGGCGCTGCTGGCCTTTCAGCACACGCGCTACGCCCAGCCGCGGCAGGAGCCCCGCCACCTCGCCGTCCTCCGCAAAACCCTCGACGCGCTGCCCGCCCGGCCCGGCGTGTACTTCATGAAAGACGCCAGCGGCGCCGTCGTGTACGTGGGCAAGGCGCGCAGCCTGCGCCAGCGCGTGCGCTCGTACTTCACCGCCATCGAGGCGCACCCGCCGCGCCTGCGCCAACTTGTTGATACCGTGCGGCAGGTCGAGTGGAAGGAAACCGGGTCGGAGCTGTCGGCCCTCCTGCTCGAGTCGCGCCTCATCAAAGAGATGCAGCCGCGCTTCAACCGGGCGTCGCGGCGCTACCGCAACCGCCCGTTCGTGCGGCTCGAAACCGACACGCCGTTTCCGCGCGCCTCGCTCGCGCCCTACCTGCTCGACGACGGCGCCGAGTACTTCGGCCCCCTGGCCGGGCGGCGCGACGGCGAGGTCGTCATCGAGGTCATCAACCGCTTTTTCGGGCTGCGCGAGTGCGACGAGGCGACGTTCGGGCGCGGCCAGAAGTGCCTCTACGCCACGATGGGGCGGTGCCTGGCGCCCTGCGCCGAGCCCGCCGACGCGTATGCCGACGAGGTGGCGCGCGTGCGGGCGTTTCTGCTGGGGCAGGATACGGAGGGCGTGCTCGACACGCTGCGCGCGGCCATGATGGACGCCGCCGCGCGCCGCGAGTACGAGCGCGCCGGGCAGGCCCGCGACTGGCTGCGCGCCCTCGAACGCGCCACGGGGCAGGGGCGCCGCGTGGCCGCGTCCGTGCTCGACCACCACGGCGTCATCGTGCAGCCCGGCGAGGTGGAAGGCACGCGCCAGCTTTTCGTCGTCCGCTACGGGCGCCATGCCGAAACCCTCGCCCTCGCCGAAACGCGCGCCGAAGCGGACGAAAAAGCCCTCGACAGCCTGCTCGCCCGCCATTTCGGCGCCGAGCCGCCGCGCCCCGAGCGCTACCTCAAACGCGAGATAGACGAGGTGCGGCTGCTCGCGCACTGGCTCTACGTCCACCGCGACAGCGCGCAGCAGGTGGCGTTTCTGCCCGGCACGCCCCTCGACGCGTTTGCCCGTCAGGTGCGCGCCGCCCTCGACCTGGCCGAAACGCCCGCTGCCGACGACCCCGACGAGGGCGCCGACGACGAGGCCGCCGACCTACTCGACGACGCCGTGTAGCGCGTTGTAGTCGCGCAGCACCGTGCGGGCCAGTTCGAGGGGCGGCAGATTCGTCGTGACGCCCATGCGCTGCTCCAGCCCTTTTTTGAGGCGCTCGCCCGCCTGCCGCGCCCGCGCCGTGCGGCCCTCGGCGATGAGCAGGTTGTACACGTCCTTCGTGAGCGCGATGTCGGCGTCCGCAAGCCGGTCCACCTGGGGGAAGTGGGGCGCGTAAGTAGCGGGCGTCTCCACGAAAATCGTCTCGCGCAGGTCGCGGCGCTTTTTGAGCGAGACCACCGTGGTGCCCGCCGCCAGGTCGCCCAGCCGCTGCGAATGCCGCGTGGCCAGCACGGACACGACCGCCGCCACGCCCGACGTGAGCGTGAAATCCACCAGCCCCAGCAGCCACCTGAGGAAGTAATCGGCAAACGAAGGCTCGCGCCCGTCGAGCCGCATCACGCGGATCTGTCGGGCCTTTTTGCCCAGCGACTGCCCGTGCAGCAGCACTTCGCACAGCAGGTGGTAAAACACGACGGGCGCGTAAAGCAGCACGAACACCACCACCGAGGCCGTCTCGTCGCTGAAAAGTCCCGCGCCCGCTGCCGCCGCGATCACGACGAGGGTGAGGACGAGGTACGCGAACAGGATCAGCCCGTCGAGGATCTGGGCGAGGATGCGGTCGCCCAGCCCCGCGATGGGGTAGTGGAGGGCGACGTTCTGGGCGGTCTGGATTTCGACGTGCTGCATGGACTGACGAGAGGCGCGAAAGGCGGACGCGCCAAAGCTACGGCGGCGGTGCTATCTTGCCGAACACGCCCGGCCCCATGCGCGAAGTCTCGTTTCTCAAACAGCGATCTGCCGCGTGGAAACGCGCCGAAACGCTTGTCGCGGGCGCCCGCCGCGCCGACCCCGACGAACTCGCCGCCCACTTCGTCGAACTCACCGACGACCTCGCCTACGCGCGCACGTTTTACCCGGCGGGCAAGACGACGGCCTTTCTGAACGAACTCACGGGCCGCTTTTTCGCGCTCATCTACCGCAACCGCAAAGACGACCTGGGGCGGGTGCGCCGCTTTTTCGCGCGCGACGTGCCGCTTGCCGTCCGCGCCGGCCACCCGTACCTCGCCGCCTCGTTCGTGCTGTTCGCCCTCGCGTTTCTCGTCGGCGTGCTGTCGGCGCGTAACGACGAGACGTTTGCCCGGCTGATTCTGAGTGATGGTTACGTGGACATGACGCTCGACAACATCGCAAAAGGTGATCCGCTGGGCGTGTACAAAGAGCAGAACCCCGTCGTGATGTTTCTCGGCATCGCGTTCAACAACTTCATGGTAGCCGCGTGGACGTTTGCGTCGGGCCTTTTCACCGTTGCAGGGGCGGGGCTGGTGCTGCTGCGCAACGGCATCATGGTGGGCGTTTTCCAGGATTTCTTCGTGCAGCGCGGGCTGGGGACGGTCTCGTTTCTGACGATCTGGATTCACGGCGCGCTCGAAATCTCGGCCATCGTCGTGTGCGGCGGCGCGGGGCTGATGCTGGGCGGCGGCTGGCTGTTTCCGGGCGCGTACCCGCGCGGCGAGGCGTTCCGGCGCAGCGCCCGGCAGGCGCTCTACATTTTCCTCGGCACCGTCCCCGCCATCGTCGTGGCGGCCCTGCTCGAAAGCTTCGTCACGCGCCACAACAGTATGCCGCGCCCCGTGAGCGCACTCATCATCACGCTCTCGTTTGCGTACGTGGCGTGGTATTACATTTACTACCCTATTAAAGTCAAACGCGCTCTCCCATGATTACCGACACGCCCGTCAACCTGCGCCAGGACCGCGACTTTGGCGAGGTTTTCAACGCCACGTTTCTACTCATCAAACAGAACCTGTCGGTGCTGGCGCGGGCGATTCTGTTTTTCGTGGCGCCCGTCGCCATCGTCGGCGCGGTGATTTTCGGCAGCGGCTTCACGGGGATGTTCGCCAGCATCACCCAGCTCGAAACCGACCCGATGCGGATGCTGCGCTTTGTCCCCTCGATGCTGGGCGGCGGGCTGGTGATGCTGGCGTCGTCGGTGCTGCTGATGGGGGCCATTTACGGCGTGCTGCGCCTGCACGAGCGCGTCGGGCCGGGCGGCTTCACGCCCGTCGAGGCGTTCCGGGCGGGCGTGCCGTACCTGCCGCGCGTGTTCGGCTTTTCCGTCCTGCTGTTTCTGGCCGCCGTCGTGTCGGCCCTCATCAACGTCATCCCGTGTTTGGGCACCATTGCGTGGCTCGTGGGGCTGGTGTACGTGGGCACGCGGCTGAGCCTGGCGACGCCCGCGTACGTGCTGGACGACTACGGCCTGACGGACGGCGCGAAGGTGAGCTGGGACATCACGCGGGACGCCTTCTGGCAGACGCTGGGCGTGCTGTTCGTGACGTACCTCGTGGCGAGCATCCTGGGACAGGCGTTCCAGCTACCGCTCACCATCTACACGCAGACGCGGGCGCTGACGTCGAGCGATCCCGAGGCGATGCTGACCGCGTTTTCGTCGCCGTGGATCATCGTCTATACCGCCTTTTCGACCCTCGCGCAGCAGTTTCTGTACGTCGTGCCGTTTACGGCGCTGGGCCTCCAGTACGGCAACCTGAGCGAAAGCGTGACGCAGGCGGGCGTGCTGAGCCGGCTCGACACCTTTGCCGCGCCGCCGCCCGCCGACGGGGACGCCGGGTGAAAAAGTTCGCGCTGACGCTGCTGCTGGGCGTCGTGGCGGGGGCGGCAACGGCGCAGATCGCGCCCGACACCCTCGCCCGCCGCCCGCGCCCCGTCTCTCAGGCCGTGCTCGACACCGCCCGCGCCGATGGGGCGTTCGTGTACCGCGACGAGGCGGTCGCGCCCGAGGGCGAGACGCTGTGGCAGTGGCTCGTGCGCAAAATCAACGAGGCGCTGAACGTGGCCCTCAACCCGAACGCGCGCCCCATCCACTACGGCCTGTTCGCCCTTCTCGTCGTGTGGCTCGTGGTGCTGATCGCGCGGATGGAGCCGCGCAGCGCGCTGGGCCGCGCCGCCGCCCGCGTGCCCCTCGCCTCGGCGATGCCCGAGACGCTGGGCGCCCACGACTACCTGGCCCTTGCCCGCGCCGCGCGCGAAAAGGGCGACGCCCGGCTGGCCGCGCGCTTCCTGTTCCTGCACGTCCTCCAGCGCCTCGGCGACGCGGGCCGCATCGCCTACCGTCCCGAGAAAACCAACCGGCAGTACGTGCAGGAGGTGGGCGGTGCGCTGCGGCCCCTTTTCGTGCCGTTCGTGCGGGCCTTCGAGCAGGCGTGGTACGGCGGCGTGGCGCCGACGGAGGCCGGCCTGGACCGCCTCGAAAGCGCCCTCGCGCCTTTCGAAAACGAGGTGGCGGGTGGGCAGTGAACGCAAATACTGGATTGGTCTCGCCCTGCTCGTCGTCGCTTTCGGCGCGTACGAAGCGCTGCGCCCGCGCCCCCTCGACTGGACGCCGACCCTCGCCCCCGGCGATACGCGCCCGTACGGCGCCGAGGTGCTGCGCCGCCTCTTGCCCGGCCTCGCCGGCGGCCCGGTCGAAATGTCGAGCAGCCCCTTGCGCACGCTTCTGGAGGCCCGGCCCCGGAGCCTGTTCGTGCTCGCGCACCAGGCCAGCCTGTCGCTTCCCGACGTGGCGCGGCTGCTCCAGTTCGTCGAGGGCGGCGGGACGGTACTCGTCGTGACGCACGAGCTGCCCCGGCCCCTCGCCGATACGCTTGGCCTCAACAGCTACCGGGGCCTGGGTTTTCAGACGCCTTTCACCCCCGACGCCGACACGGCGCGCCTCGCCTTCGTGGCGCCCGGGCTGCGCGACACGCTGCGCGTTTCGGACCGGCTGCTGCCCGCCCTGCTGGGCGACGCCGACGCCGACACGACGCGCTGGGACGCGCAGCCCGTCCTCGTGGCAAAGCGGCTGCCCCGCGATCCCGACGACGACGCGGCCTTCCGACGGGCGGCCCCGCGCCCCGTGGCCCTCGTGTACACGCGCGGCGCGGGGAGGCTTGTCGTGTCCGACGCGCCCCTACTCCTTTCCAACTACGGCCTGCTCGACGCCGAGGGCGCGGCGTTTGCGCGGCGGCTGTTCGCGTACCTGCCGCCCGGGCGCGTCGTCTGGTGGCGGCGGGCCAGTGGCGAGGCCATCAGCCCGCTGCGCTACATTTTGCGGCAGGACAGCCTGCGCTGGGCGTTCTACACCGCCCTCGCCGCCCTGCTGCTGTTCGGACTCGTGGCGGCGCGGCGGCGCGAGCGGCCCGTGCCCACCACCGCGCCCCTCGCCAACGACACCGCCGACTTCGTCCGCACGATGGGGCTGCTCTACTACCACCGGGGCGACCACGCCAACCTCGCCGCCAAGCTCGAAAAGCAGTTCCACGCGTATGCCCGCGACACCCTGAACATGACGCAGACGCCCGCCGACGCCGATTTTGCCGCCCAGGTGGCCCACCGGTCGGGCGTCCCCCGCGCCCAGGTCGAGGCGCTCATCGCCCACTTTGCCCGTGTGGCGGCGGGCGGCGCCGTGTCGCAGCAGGCGCTGCTCGACCTGGGCCGCGCCGCCAACCAGTTTTACGCCGCCAGCAGCCGTCCGCCTCACCTTTCTGCCTGAACCCATGCAACCCCTTCTCGACCTCGACCGCGTGCGCGGCGCCGCCGACGCCATCCGCCAGCAGATTGGCCGCGTGCTCGTGGGCCAGGAAAACCGCGTCACGCTGCTGCTCGCCGCCCTGCTCGCCGACGGCCACGTCCTTATCGAAGGCGTGCCCGGCGTGGCCAAGACGCTCACGGCGCGGCTGCTGGCCCGCACCCTCAGCGTGGACTTTGCCCGCATCCAGTT
>CBDUCD010000015.1:0-19106 GCA_965365535.1 uncultured Rhodothermales bacterium
CGCCGGTCGGAGATGGGGGAGCATCACCTCACGGTTCCGCTGCACAGCCCGTTGCGCGTGGGGACGCTGAACGCGATCCTGACCGACATAGCGGTGCAGCTTGGGATAAGCAAGGATGACGTGATCAGCCGCGTTTCATGAGGCGGTGCGCGGCGCTACAGGCCGAGTTTGCCGGCGGCGTTGTTGCGGTACAGATTCGCGTCGCGGATGTAGCGGCGCGCCATGAGGGCCGACTTCCACGCGCCTTGTTCCATTATTGCACGTTCCTCGGCTCCCGAAACCGCCGCCTGCGTGGCAAAACCAGCCCGCAGGCTATGCCCGCTGTAAACCTGCGGGTCCAGCCCGGCCGCCCGGGCGGCACTTTTGACGACGAGGGCCACCGACTGCGGCGTCAGCCGGGAGGCGCGGATCTGCTGGCCTTTGGTGACGGGGCGGAAAATGGCGCCCTCGGACGCGCCCAGTAAGGCGAGCCACCGTTGCAGCGCCTGCACGGGGCACGTCGCGGCGTCGCGGCCCCGGGGAATGGCTTTTTTGTAGCCCGCGCCGTACTGATCCGTCTTGGAACGTCTGAGGTGGAGTACCACGCCCTGATCCGAAAACGTGCAGTCCGAAACGTCGAGCGCGACGATCTCGCTGCGGCGCAAACAGCCCGCAAATCCAATGAGCAATAAAGCCCGGTTTCTGAGGCCAGATATGTCGTCTTTTTGCGCGGCCAGCATCGCCTTCACGTCGTCGGTAAGGAGGGGTGCTTTGCCTTTTTGCAGGTACCCGATTTCTCGCTTGATACCGTCCATGACATCTGCCACGATTCCATGCTTCGTGGGCGACGTTTCGCCTTCGTACTGGTGGGCTTTCGAGATGGCCGCGAGGCGCCGCCGGATCGTCGAGACTTTCAGCCCTTCGGCCAGCGTGGCGGCGTAGAGCGCGACGGTCTCGGGCGAGGCCGGCAGGGCCGCGCGCCCGGCGTGGCTGCACCAGTCCACGAAATCCTTCCAGTCGGACTGGTAGGCGCGGAGCGTGTTGGGCGCTTTCGAGCGGGCCACGAAATGCGCCGCGCGCTGCCGGGCGCGCACGACGCCGGTGCTTTCGGGGGGGCGGACGGCGGGCAGCGAATTGGGCGGCGGCATGGCGAAACGGGTGTTAGTAGTGATAACGATAACTTATCAATAGTAACCGCCCGGTGCAAATCCACGCCCGCTTTCACGCGCCGCGGCCTGCAAAGCTGTATCCTCAGGGGCACTCTTTCGCGCCTATGGACGACGTCATCCTCGTGGGGGCCGGCCACAACGGCCTCATCACCGCCGCCTACCTCGCCCAGGCGGGCTACCGCGTGCGCGCCTTCGAGCGGCGGCCCATGGTGGGCGGCGCCGTCTCGACCGCCGAACTCGTGCCCGGCTACCAGTTCGACCTGGGCGGCAGCGCCCACATCCTCATCCGCCTCACGCCCATCGTCGAGGAGCTGGGCCTGGCGCGCTTCGGGCTGCGCTACGTCGAGCTCGACCCGCTTTTTTTCGCGCCGTTCGAGGATGGGTCGAGCGTCGCCATCTACCGCGACCTCGACCGCACCGTCGCCGAAATCGAGCGGGTGATGCCGGGCGAAGGCATGGCGTATCGCCGTTTTTGTGACGACTGGCGGCCTTTCGCCCAGACCGTCCGCGACGCGTTTCTCATGGCGCCCGGCCCCCTCGACCTGGGCCGCAAGATGGCCTTTGGCAATCAGACGCGGCTGGACTGGAAAAAGGCGCTCGGCGCCATCATGCGCCCCTACGGCGACGTGGTGGCCGATTATTTCCGCGACCGGCGGATGCAGGCGATTGTGGCGTGGATGGCGGCGCAGTCCGGCCCGCCGCCGACGGAGCCGCTGGGCGGGCCGTTTGCGCTCTGGCACCCCCTGTACCACGAAAGCGGCGTCGCCCGGCCCATCGGCGGCTCAGGGATGCTGACGCGGGCGCTCGAGAAACACATCACGGCGCACGGTGGCGTGGTACACGCGGGCCTGCCCGCCGAGCGCATCGTGTGCGAGAAAGGTCGTGCGGTCGGGGTGCAGGCCGGCGGCGAGGTGTACCGCGCCCGCGCCGTCGTGTCGGGCGCGCACGCCGTCGAGACGCTTTCGCACCTGCTGCCCGCCGAGCACCGCCCCGAGGGCCACGACAAGATGCGCGTGGGCAACGGCTTTGGCGCCATCGTGCGGCTGGCGCTGTCGGCGCCCGTCAGGTACGCCGCCCGCCCCGGCGACGAAGCGCGGACGGGACTGGGGCTGCTCTGCGAATCCGTCGAGCACATCAACCGGGCGTACGGCGAGTACCTGGGCGGGCAGCCCTCGACGGCGCCGCCGCTCGTGGCGATGTCGTTCAGCGCCGCCGACAGCACGCTGGCGCCGCCGGGCGGCGAGGTGCTGTGGCTGTGGGGCCAGTATTTCCCCTACCAGCTGGCGGGCGGCTTGACGTGGGATCGCATCGGCGCGGGCGTGGCGCGGTCCATCATAGACCGGTTCGAGGTGTACGCGCCGGGCACCCGCGACACCATCGTGGGGCAGCTTTTCCAGCATCCGCTCTGGCTCGAAAAGCACATGGGCCTTTTCCGGGGCAACGTGATGCACCTCGAGATGAGCATAGACCAGATGTTCATGCTGCGCCCCATGCTGGGGATGGCGGGCTACCGGAGCCACCTCAAAGGGCTGTACCTCACGGGCGCGAGCACGCACCCCGGCGGCGGCATCATGGGCGCCTCGGGCCGCAACGCCGCCCGCGTCCTCATCAAAGACCTCAGCCGCCGGCGCGTGTGACGTACCTCCAGTTTCTGCTCCTCTTTATCGTGCCGCCCCTCGGGGTGCTGCTCGCCACCACGCGCCGCCCGCCGGGCGTGTCGCGCCGCCGCGCGTGGACGGCGCTGCCGCTTACGGCCCTCATCGCGTTCGTGTACACGACGCCGTGGGACAACTACCTCGTCTTCCGCGGCGTGTGGCGCTACGGCGCCGACCGCGTCGTGGCGGTGATAGGCTACGTGCCCGTCGAAGAATACCTGTTTTTCGTGCTCCAGCCCCTGCTGACGGGCCTTTTGCTGTACCGGCTGCTGCGCCGCGCCCCCATCCCCACGCCCACGCCGTGGCGGGCGCACGGGCTGTGGACGCTGTTTGCGGCGGGCGCCCTCGTCGGCATCGCCCTGCTGGCCTCGGGCTGGGCGCGGGGGCTGTATGCGGGCCTTATCCTGGCGTGGGCCATGCCCATCCTGGCCGCGTTGTGGTGGTACGGCGGGCAGCACATCGCGCGGTATGGCAAAAGCGCGGCACTCGCCATTGCCCTGCCCACGCTGTACCTCTGGGTGGCCGACCGCATCGCCATCGGGCTGGGCATCTGGGACATCGCGGATGCCTTTTCGCTGCCTTTCGAGCCCCTCGGGTTGCCCGTCGAGGAAGCCCTGTTTTTCCTCGTCACAAACGTGCTATCCGTCGCGGGGACGATGCTTTTCCTGCACGGCGCGTGGATTCTGCCGCCCGCGTTTCTTCGGCGCTTTGGTTCAGCGGAGGGTTGAGGTTATGATTGCAATAACGGGAATGACGACGAATACGGCCAGCACGTACCCCACGGCCACCAGCCGCCGACGCTCCGACGCCGCCCCCAGCTTGCCGGCCAGCCACAGCGGCACCTCGCGCAGGCCGGGCGTCAGCAGGAAAAGCCCCATCCCCGCCAGGTTGAAGACGAGGTGCGCAAACGCCAGGTTGAGCGCGGCAACGCCGTAGCCCGCCCCTGCCCCGCCGGGCGTGGACAGGGCCACGAGCGCCGCCACGAGGGCCGTGACCGTCGTGCCTACGTTAGCACCGACGACGAACGGATAGATGCGGCGCGCCGTCAGCAGGCCGGCGGCCACGAGCGGAACCGTCAGCGAAGTCGTCACCGACGACGACTGGACGAGGACGGTAAGCAGCAGCCCGAAGCCAAAGGCCACCGCTGCGGTGCGGAAAACGTACTGGTTGAGCAGCACCTCGATGCGGGCAATGACGAGCAGGCGCAGCCCGCGCACCAGCCCGTGCATCGAAACGACGAGCAGCAGCAGCCCGGCAGCCAGCAGGATGGCGCCCTGCCCGCCTGCCAGGCCCGACGCCGCGCGCAGCACCAGCCCGGAAAAAGGCGCCAGAAACGCCAGCTCGCGCCCCACGCCCATCTCCAGCACCCGCCCCGCCAGCCACGCCGAAGGCGCCGAGACGACGCCAAACAGCCCTTCGAGGGGAAACAGCACCAGCACGGACAGCAGGTTGAAAAAGTCGTGGACGGTGGCGCCCTCGACGGCGCGCCGGAACTCGGCAGGCCGCGAGATCGAGCCCAGCGCCACAATGGTGTTGGTGACGCTCGTGCCCACGTTGGCCCCCAGCACGATGGGCAGCGCGCCCGCCAGCGGCAGCGCCCCCGCCGCCACCAGCCCCACGGTAAGGCTGGTCGTGATGGACGAACTCTGCAAAATGGCCGTCGTCACGATGCCGATGAACAGCCCCACGAGGGGGTTTGCCGTGGACGCGATAAGCTGCCGCGCCACGCCCGAACCCACGAGCGTAAACGAGAGCGTCAGCAGCTCGATGGAGACGACGAACAGCACCCCGTAGGCCACCAGCGCGGCAACGCGAAAGGGAAGCAGCCGGCGGGACGGGGGCATAGACGGGTTTCGGGAGGGGAGCCAAGATACGCCCCCAACGTTGGGCGTTTTTTCGCCGCCCGCCCCCGATGTCCGCCCGCGTTGCGCCGTTTCCCGTCCTGATCGGCCCGACGGCGTCGGGCAAGTCGGCGCTCGCGCTGGCGTGGGCCGAAGGGCGCGGCGCCCACATCGTCTCGGCAGACAGCCGCCAGATTTACCGGGGCATGGCGACGGGCACGGCGCAGCCACTGCCCGAAGAGATGGCCCGCGTGCCCCACCATTTCGTGGGTACGCACGCGCCCGACGCGTCGTTTTCGGCGGCGGCGTTTGCCCGCGAGGCCGAGGCGTGCCTCGCCGAACGGGTGGCGATGGGCCAGCCCGCCATCGTCGTCGGCGGCTCGACGATGTACCTGAGCGCCCTCGTCCACGGCCTCTCGCCCGTTCCCGACGTGCCCGACGCCATCCGCGCAGCAGTGCAGGCCGAACTGGAATCGCGGGGGTTGCCGGCACTCGTCGAAGAGGTGAAACGCGCCGATCCCGTCCTGGCCGCGACGCTCGACCTCCACAACCCGCGCCGCGTGCAGCGCGCCCTCGAGGTGTACCGCGCCACGGGCCGGCCCCTTTCGCACTTTCAGGGCCAGCGCCGCCCGCCCCGGTTTCAGTACCGCGTGTACCGCCTCGCCCCCTCCCGAGAAGCCCTCTTCCGCCGCATCGAAAGGCGCGTGGACGAGATGATCGAAAACGGCCTGGTAGATGAAGTGCGCCGCCTGCTCGCCCGCTACCCCCCCACCGCGCCCGGCCTGCGCACGATTGGCTACGCCGAAGTCGCGGCTTTCCTGTCAGGTGAAGTGGATTTTGATGTTGCAATAACGAACATCAAGAAAAACACGCGCCGCTACGCCAGGCGCCAGGAGACGTATTTCAACAAGTACTTTGGCGAGGCCGCGGGGGTAGATCCAGCACGAGCAGCGCCTTTCGATGCGGCCATCGCCCCCACTCGCTGACGGCGGAAACGTGCCCCCAATGGCTCAGCAGGGCTTTCCACTCGCCCGTCCGCCGGTGATGCAGGTGCGTTTCCTGGGCATTCATCGCCCCCCTGCTTCTGACGCGGTTGGCCAGCCGGTCGAGGATTCGGAGCGTCCTGTATTCAGTTCGGGTTGCAAAAACGGACTCCAGCACCAGCACCCGGCCCCGCGACACGCGCGCCGCCTCGGCCAGCACCCGCTCGGCGTTTTCGGCATGGTGCAGCACGAAACTCAACACCGTACAGTCGAAGGCCCCATCGGGAAACGGCAGCCTGTCGCCGTCGAGTTGGACGAACGGCAGCGGCACGCGGTGGAAATCCGCGACATCGGCCACGGTTACGTCCAGCCCGTGGCGGGTGTGGAGTGCCCATCCCACGAACCCCTCGCCCCCGCCCAGGTCGAGCAGCGTCCGGGCGCCGGGGGGGATGTGGGGCGCGAAAAGGGCGGCCTTCTGCGCGCCGCGCCGCCACAGCACTTTTTCGAGGGCGCGCTGCGGCCACCGGCGTTGCACCCCCAGCAGCATGAGCCAGCCCCCCCACCCCAGGGCCACGATAAGGGCGTAGGGGCCGCCGGTGTATTTGCAGTACGTGCCCAGCGACACGAGCGCGAGCGCCTGCCAGTGCCACGCCCGCCGGCCCGCGAACGGCGCGGCGACGAGCACGCCCGCGAGGTACCACGGGTGAACGGTCGTGGCGCAGACGAGAAACGCGCCCAGCACGCGGTACGCCCCGCGCGCAAACGCATCGGGGCGGGGCGACTGGAAGTGCTGCCGCACCGCCCGGGCGGCATAAACGAGAAAGACGAGCGCGAGAAGGGGGCCGAGTTGCTTGGAAAAATCGAGCCCTGTCGTCCATAGCCCGAGGGTTTTGAGGGCGTAGTAGAGTCCCGCGTTGAACTCGAAATACTGCGTGTAGAGGCGCAGCGACCGGGCCACGTGCAGCCAGCCGTCGGGCAGCAGGTAAAAACCACCCAGGCCGGCGGCGACCAGAAGCCCCGGCCACAGCCTTGCCGCCTCGCGGGGGCGCGAAATCAGAAAAGGCGCGAGCACGACGGGGTACAGCTTGGTCATCGTGGCGGCGGCCCAGCCTATGCTGGCCGCGCCCGGGCGCTTTTCGCGCGCCGCCGTGCACGCCAGCGCCAGCCCCAGCGCCATCCACGCCTCGGTGTGCGCCTGCCCCACCATCTCGATGGCGACGAGCGGGTGGAGGGCGTAGAGCAAGAGGGGGCGCGTGCCCAGCCGGGCAAGCAGCAGCATCGTCCCCATTTCGGCGCCCAGGCACAGCGCTTTCCAGACGTACCAGCCCGTCTGCCAGTCCGCCCCCTGCCCCGTCGAAAGCCAGAACAGCACCTGGCTGAAGGGGGGATAGACGGAGAAAAACGCCCGCGAGTTGAGACGGGGCCAGAGGTCGGGCGCCAGGGACGGCCCCAGCGCGCTGGGCGTGGCGGCGTACGGGTTCAGCCCGGCGTGCTGCACCAGCCCATCCCAGACGTAGCGGAAGGCGTCGTCCGACAGGTCGGGCAGCAGGTGGAACGTGAGCGCGCGCGCCGCCAGGCCGGCGAGCAGGAGGTGCCGCACCCGCAACCGGTCGCGGCGGTACAGGGCGAGGGCGGCGGCGGCCATCGCGCCCGCGGCGGGCAGGAAAACGCCCAGCGTGCCGCGGTGCGCCGCGTGCGCAAAAACGCCCGCTGCCGCCAGAAACGCAGCCACGAGCGCCACGTCCGGCACGCCCGGCTGCCGCGTGTCAGGCGCCGCGGTCAAGGCCGAGGACGACGCGGCGGCCCCCGTTTTCAAAGCGGAGCAGCTGCGTGTAGGCGCGCATCAGGAAAAGCCCCCGGTGGCCGTCGGCCAGCACGTCGCCCTCGGCGATGGCGTCGGGGGCGTCGGCAGGCGCGAAGCCCGGCCCCTCGTCCTCGACGGTGATGCTGACGTGCTCGGGCGTGGCCGCGATGGCAAGCGCGACGCTAAGCGCCGGGTTGGCGGCGTTGCCGTGCTCCATCGCGTTCGTGACGGCCTCGGTCGTGACGAGCAGGGCGCGGTAGGCGAGGTCTTCGTCGGCAACGTGGGCGTCGAGAAACGCGCCGATCTCGTCGGCCAGAACGCTCAGCAGGTCGAGCCGGGAGGGGAGCGTGCGGGTGAAATGGGCGGCCATGCGTTACTGGATCACGGCGGCTTTGAGGACGACGGCCGCGCTGCCGGGGGAGGTGAGGCGCACAAGGTACACCCCCGAGGGCACGCGCGCCCCGCTTTCGTCGCGCAGGTCCCAGCGCAGCCCGCCGCCCGACGCCTCGGTGGCCAGCTCGCGGATGCGCACGCCGTCGGCGGTGACGATGAGGGCCGTGACGCGGGCGGGCACGCCGCCAAAGGTGACGTGGTCGCGGGCGCCGCGCGCCGGGTTGGGGTACACGAAGGCATCCGCCAGCGTGGCCGCCGGGCCGCCCAGCCGGACGGCGCCGGCGTCGGGCGCCAGTGTCCGTCCGTCGGCGGCGCGGACGCCCGCCACGCGGACCGTCACGCCCAGCCCCGTCGCCCCCAGGTTGATGCCCGTCACGCGCAGCACGACGGCGCTGTCCCCTTCCACCGCTGCCGCCTCGACGGCGCCGCCGGGCGCGAGCGTAAACGCCCCGGCCCCGACCGTTGCCGGGTCGAGGGGGGCGGAAAACGTGAGGCGGACGGCGTCGGCGCCGAGCGTCTCGGCGCGGCGCAGCACGAACACGCCGGCGTCGGGGCTGAAGCCGGGCGCGCGGGCGGTGAAGGTTTCGACGGGCGTGCCCGACGTGTCGCGCAGGCCGGCGACGACGAGCGTGTCGCCCCGTTCGATGGGCCGGGCAAACTGGAACCGGGCGGTGCGCGCGTCCAGCAGGATGGCCGACAGGGCCGTGTTGCCGTTTCGGCGGGCGGCGCCGGGCGGCGGAGTAGCCAGCGGGCGGGACGCCTCGACCTCGACCTGGCGCGGCCCCGTCTGCCGGAACGCGACGACGCTGCCGGGCGCGCGCGGCGCCACGCGGCGCGCCGGCCCGAAAGGCGACGCCTGCCCGCCGCGCCACGCCCGCAGCGCGTACGTCGCGGGCGCTCGGGTGCGCCGCACCAGTGAGTCGGCACCTGTCGCACCCACAACGGTCCACACGCCGCCGTCCGCCCTCACCGCCACCTCGACGGAGTCCGCGAGGGCGCGCCAGCGCAGCACGACGGTCGAGTCGTCGCGGGCAAAAGCCGCCGTCCACTCGGGCGCGGGCGGCGCGCCGGGCGCCTGGGGGTAGAAGCCGCGCACGCGCCCGCCCGCTGTCGAGACGTAGAACTCGGCCCCGCCGTCGCCGTCGAAATCGCCCGTGACGACGGTGGGCGAGCGCACCACGTCGGGCTGCGGGGCACCGCTGTCGCCCGTGTGGTAGCGCAGCCGCCAGCCCTCCGCCGTCCACGAAAACACGTACAGGTCGGGCGCGAACGACAGGACGAGCTCGGCGCGCCCGTCGCCGTCGAGCACGTCGGCCAGGGCGGCGCCGCTGAAGGAGTAGCCCGTGCCGGCGACGGCAACCGTGTCGAGCGGCGCGGGGCGCCCGCCGTTCCAGCGCCACAGGTAAAAGCGCGACAGCGCCGGGGCGCGCTCCCGCGCGTCCGTCAGGCCCGTCGGGTTCTGGCCGAAAAGGACGAGTTCGGGGCGCCCGTCGCCGTCCACGTCGCCCGCGGCAACCGTCGCGCGCAGGCTCTCGTCGTCCGTCTCGATTTTCCACGCCAGGGCGTACTGGTCGTCGCCGGTGCTTTTGTAGGCCACCACGTCGCCGTCGGCGTCGGGGGCGATGAGTTCGGGGCGTCCGTCGCCGTCGAAGTCGGCAGTGC
The DNA here is from genome assembly GCA_965365535.1 of uncultured Rhodothermales bacterium. Lineage (GTDB taxonomy): Bacteria > Bacteroidota > Rhodothermia > Rhodothermales > BA12 > CBDUCD01. The sequence continues at coordinate 9,487 of CBDUCD010000015.1, forward strand.
GGAAGTCAGGTTCGGAAAACGCCGAGTCGGGCGGCGTGGGGTTGGGCAGCCGGGCGACCTCGGCAAACGCGCTGCCGCGCCGCTCGAGAATGCGCACCAGGCGCCCGTTGTGGCCCACGACTTCGCCGCGCCCGTCGCCGTCGAGGTCGGCGAGCAGGGCGCCGAAAAGGGGGTTGCGGGCCGTCTGGTCGAGGCCCGTCGTGTCGGCGAACAAGAGGCGGAGCGGAAAAAGGCCCGGCGCGGCGGCTTCGAGGACAATCGTGGCGCCGCCCACCTGGGCGAGCAGCTCGCCGCGCCCGTCGCCATCGGTGTCGCCGGCGCTGCGGGGGATGGCCTGCACCAGGGCGGCGGCGCGGCGCGTCCAGCCGCCGGGCGTCATTTCCCAGAACGCGAGCGTGTCGCCCAGCGCGCCGTCGGGCGACTGGTTGAGGACGATTTCGGGGCGCCCGTTGCCGTCGTAGTCCGTCGGCTCGGGCAGCAGGTAGCCCGCCGGGATGGGCGTGTCGCGGGCATCGAACAGGGCCGCATCCGCCGTCCACGCGGGCACGCGGACGGTGAAAAGCTGCGTGCTGACGAGTCCGCTGCGGTTTTCGGCGACGATCCGCACCTGGCGCAGGCCGCCACCGCCCGCGTCGCGCCACGCCAGCCCGTGCCGCCGCGCCACGCGATCCGAGCGCACGGGCGGGCCTTCCACCACCATCTCCAGGGCCGTCACGTCGTCGGTTTCGACGTCCGCGAAAACGGCCCACGCGTCGCCCACGAGCGTGGGCCGCACGTCGGCGCGGGTGAAAACGGGCGGCGTGCGGTCGAGGGTGACGCGGGCGCGGCGCTCGACCGTCACGCCGTCGGTGCGCGTCATGCGCAGGCGCAGCGTGTACGCGCCGTCGGCGAGATCGTCCACGCGCCAGCGCGCCACGGTATCGGCCAGCACGCGGGCCGTCTGGTCGGCGGCGAGGGGCGTCCACCTGTACGGCGCCTCCCAGCCCGGCGCCCAGTCGACGCCGAAATGGTCGAACGCCGGGTCGAGGACGGTGGCGACGATGGGCACGACGGGCCCCGCGACGCCGCCGTCCATGGCCGGGGCGACGAGTTCGACGCGCCCGGGCAGCGCGGCGGCAAGCGCGCGGTCCACCTGGACGAGGCCGGCGCCCGTGTCGTCGTCGCGCCCCGGCGCCTCGATGTCGCGCGCCGTGGCCGTCAGGATTTCGCGGATGGCGGCGGGGCTGAGCGTCGCGTCGAGGGATCGGAGCAGCGCCGCCGCGCCTGCCACCTGGGGCGCCGCGATGGACGAGCCGTTTTCGCGCCCGTAAATCTCAGACGGCGAGCCGTCCGATTCGGGCCGGAACAGCGTCGTGTAAACCGCCGTGCCGGGCGCGCCCAGGTCGAGGCCCGGCCCGCGCGCGCCGCGCCCGGCGCGCTGCTGGCCGTCGGCGGTGAGCCACGCCACAGAAATCACGTCGGGATAGTCGGACGGGTAGTGCGGCGCGTTTTTGCCGTCGTTGCCCGCCGACGCGACCACGACGACGCCGCGCGCGTGCGCGTACGCGATGGCGTCCTGCATGAGGGGCGAGTAGTACACGTCGCCAAACGACAGGTTGAGCACGTCGAGGCGGGCGTCGGCGGCATAGACGATGGCCGCCGCGATGTCGTCGTCCTCGCCCGCGCCGTCGGCGCCAAAGGCGCGCAGGGGCACGACGCGGGCGCCGGGGGCGACGCCGCTGGTGCCGCCCGCGCCCGTGTAGCGCGCCGCAAGGGCGCCCGTGACGGCCGTGCCGTGGCCGCGCCCCGCGCCCGGCGTGGGGTCGTCGGAGGCGTCGCCGTCGCGGGCGCGGTAGTCGCCCGGCCCGAGCACGACGGCGCGGTCCACGAAGTCGAAGCCCGCGACGTCGTCCACGTAGCCGTTGCCGTCGTCGTCGAGGCCGTTGAAGTCGCTGGCGTCGAGGCGCCCGTTGCCATTCAGGTCTTCGCCCGCGTTGACGGCCACCTGCCCCTCGAAGGCGGGGTGCCTGAACCACAGGCCCGTATCCACGACGCCCACGCGCACGCCGGCGCGGCCCGCCGTCAGGCGCCACGCGTCGAGGGTGCCCGTCGTCTGGAGGAAAAAGGCGCTGTCCCCCGGCGCGTCGGCGCGGAGGCGCTCGACGTGATAGACGTGGTTGGGCTGGGCAAAGCGGACGCCGGGCTGGGCCTGCCACCGCGCCAGCGCGCTGTCGGCAGCAGCGCCCGTTTCGAGGGTGAGCACGTACGCGGGCTCGGCGCCCGGCCCCAGCGCGAGGGGTTGCACGGCCTGCACGTCGCGCAGCAGCCGGGCCGCCGCCGCGTTTTTGGCGCTGCCCGCCGCGAGGCTGGCGCGCACGCCCGCGTCTGCCGTCCCCTCGAAGCGCACGACGATCTGGGTCTGCGCCTGGGTTGGATTGCAATAACAGACAAGGCAGAAAAACGCCACGAGGGCGGCGGCGTTACGCGAGGCCATCGAAAAGTTGGGCAACCTGGTGGGCAATCTGGCGGCGGTCGTGGCGGGCCTGGTACGCCGCGTCGGGCGCGCAGGTCTCCCCCACCCGCCACGCCTGCCACCGCTGCCAGAGGGCACGGGCCACGCCCGCCGCGTCGTCGGGGTGGACGGTGGTGCCGCAACCGTACGCCGCGAGCGCGTCGGCGGCGTCGCCGGGCGGCACGAGGCCGAGGATGGGCCGGCCCGTGCCCACGTACTCGAACAGCTTACTTGTCGAGATGAGGTGCGCGCCGGGCACGTCGCCCACGGTCATCCACAGCAGATCTGCCGACCGGGCCAGGGCGACCGACCGGGCGTGGGGCAGGTAGCCCGCGAACCGAACCGTGCTTTCGAGTCCGCGCCGCGCCACGAGCGCGTCGAAATGGGCGGGCACGCGCCCGGCGAAAACGGCCTCGACGCGCCCCGCCATCTCGGGATGCGCGGCGAGGGCGCGGGCCAGTCCGTCGAGAAAAGTGTCGGGGCGCTGGGCGTGGTAGAACATCCCCGTGAACACGACGCGCATCTTGCCCGGCAGCGGCGCGGCGGGCGGGCCGTGGAAGTCTGCCGGATCGAAGCCCTGCGGCACGACGGCGACGGGCGTGGCCGAGGGCGTGCGGGCGCGCAAAAGCGCGGCGATGGGCGCGTTGATGGCCGTAACGGCGGCGGCCCTTTCGAGCACCGCCCGCTCTTGCCTGTCGTGGCGCTGCCGGTGCCACGCGGTCGGGTAGTGGTGGCGCGGGTTTTCGAGCCACGCGTCGCGGTAGTCGAGCACGACGGGCACGCCCGTTTCGCGCCCCAGCCGGGCGGCGACGAGGTGCGACGTGTAGGGCGGCGCCGACGAGAAGATGACGCTGAACGCCTCTTTTTGCATCGCCCGGCGGGCGGCGCGCAGCGCGAAAGGCAGCCAGCCGATCTTGTTGTCGGGCACGAAAAAGGCGCCCGTGACGGCTCCGGCCAGCCGGCGGCGCCCGTCGCCCAGCGCGCCGGCGCCCGCCACGCCCCGCCCCAGCCGCGTCGGGTCGAGCGACGGCGTTCGGTGGATCAGGGCGCCCGCCCCTTCTACTTCGTCGAGCAGGCTGGCGTCGCGGGCGAGGTAGCGGCCCGGACGGGCGGTGACGACGTGGGGCTGCCATCCGAAAAGGGGCAGGTACCTGACGAGCTTGGCCACGCGCTGCACGCCGCTGCCGCCCAGCGGCGGAAAGTAGTACGCGAGCACGAGCACGCGCCTCACGCGATCACCCGCCACGTTTTGGGCGCGCCCGTCAGGTTCCGGCAGCCCTCCTCGCCCAGCACCACGAGGTCTTCGATGCGCACGCCGAAGCGGCCGGGCAGGTAGATGCCGGGTTCGATGGTGACGACGCAGCCCGCGGGCAACGCGTCCGGCGTCTGGGCCGCCAGGCGCGGCCACTCGTGCGTTTCGAGCCCCAGCCCGTGCCCCAGGCTGTGGCTGAAAAAGCTGCCGTAGCCCGCCTCTGCAATGATGTCGCGGGCGAAGGCGTCGAGGGCGGCGCCCGAAATCCCCGCCCGCGCCGCCGCGAGCGCGGCCTGCTGCGCGGCCAGCACGGTTTCGTACACCTGCCGCACGTGGGCGTCGCGGGGCTCGCCCAGCACGACGGTGCGCGTCATGTCGCTGGCGTAGCCGTCCACCACGCAGCCCATGTCGAGCACGAGCACGTCGCCCCGTTCCAGCCGCCGGGCGGTCGGGCGGGCGTGCGGCAGGGCGCTGTTGGGGCCGGACGCCACGATGGGTTCGAAAGCCATCTTTTCGGCGCCCCGCCGCAGGTGCCGGTACACGACTTCGGCGGCGACTTCCTTTTCGGTCATCCCCGGCGCGACGAGTCCGCAGATTTCCTCGAATACGCGGTCGGTGATGGCTTGGGCGTTTGCAATAGCGGCAATCTCCCCTTCCGACTTTACCGCCCGGAACGGCGTCAGCAGGCCGGGCGCGTCCATCCAGACGGCCCGGGGCAGCGCCTCGGCCATCTGCCGCGCCGCGTCGAGCGCGAGGCCGTCGGACTGCCGCAGCAGCACGAGGGGCGCGTGGGGCAGCAGGGCGGGCAGCCGCAGCGCCAGCGCGCCCGTCACGATTTCGACGGCCAGGCCCGACGTTTCGCGCCCGGCCTGCTCGGCGTAGCGCCCGTCCGTCAGCAGCCACGCCCGGTCGTCGAGCACGGCGACGAGGGCGTTCGAGCCCGTGAAACCCGTCAGCCAGCGCGCGTCCGGCAGGGTTGTCACGAGGGCGCCGCTGGCGCCGCGCCGGAGGGTTTCGGCGCGCAGCCTGTCGAGGCGGGCGGGGAAAAGCTCGTCCACGGCGTCAGGTGCCCGTCGAGTAGTTGGGCGACTCTTTCGTGATCACCACGTCGTGCGGGTGGCTTTCGCGCATCCCCGCCGACGTGACGCGCACGAACTGCGCCTTCTGGTACAGCTGCTCGATGGTTTCGCAGCCCGTGTAGCCCATCGCCGCGCGCAGCCCGCCAATCATCTGAAAGACGACCTCGCCCAGCGTGCCGCCGTACGGCACGCGCCCTTCGATGCCCTCGGGGACGAGCTTTTTGATGTCGTCCTCGGCGTCCTGGAAGTAGCGGTCGCGGCTGCCGGCCTGCATGGCGCCCACCGACCCCATGCCCCGGTAGCTTTTGTACTTGCGGCCCTCGTAGAGGATGGTTTCGCCCGGGCTTTCGTCCACGCGGGCAAACATGCCGCCGATCATCACGCTCGACGCGCCCGCGGCAAGGGCTTTGGCAATGTCGCCCGTCTGCTTGACGCCGCCGTCGGCGACGAGCGGAACGCCGCGCAGACTGGCTTCGCGTGCGCATTCCATTATGGCCGTCAGTTGCGGCACGCCGACGCCGGCCACTACGCGCGTCGTGCAAATAGAGTTGTGGACGACGGCGTTGTCGGCGATAAAGCTGTGCGTGGGGCAATCCACCTCGATGTCGTACACGGGCACCGCCACGCCCAGCGGCCGCCACCCGAGCGCCTTGACGACCTGAAACCTTTCCAGGTGGCGGCACCGGTGCGAAACGTTGAGGCGCGAAACGTAGGACGGCAGGCAGTCCGCGTCGCGTACGCCTGGAAGGCCGCCCGCCGTAGGCGCCTCGCCGTGGCACTCGGGCAGGCTGCCTTCGAGAATGAAGCACAGCACGTTGAACAGTTCCACCAGGCGCGGCGACGTGTTGCGGAAGCCGGTCCGCCCGTCGGCAGCGTGGTAGCCGTCGCTGGCGACGAGGCCGTCGTAGAGGCCCTGCAAGTACCGTCGGTCGCGGCACCCGAACCGGGCAGGCAGGTGCTTGGCGTCGCGCTTGCCGAAAAGGGCGAACACCCGCGCCCACTGCAACGAGTACAGGTTGACGTGCAGCACGCTCTGCCGCGCCTCGACGGTGGGCCGCACGCCTGTCACCCGCTCGGCGCGGTCGCACAGCGTCTGGGCCAGCGCGGTGTCGCGGGCGTTGAGGTACCAGCTAACGCGCCCCGCCTCGGAGTTGCGGTTGGGCGCGATAAAGGCGTGCCCGTCTCCCAGAAACAGCCCGAAGAGAAAGCCGAGGTCGTACCCGGGCGTAACGCGGGTGTGGTAGCGGTCGAGCTGGCGCTGCTGGCGGACGGCGAATTCGGTGAGGTCGATGGCAAACGTCTCCGGCAGCTCGAACGAGATGCTGCGCGGAAACAGGTAGGCACGCTGCCCGGCCTCGCCCACCTCTTTCCACCGCAGCTTCGAGGCCCCCACGCGCGTGGGCTGCCGCAGGGCTTCGGCGTAGCCCCGCGAAGTCACCGTGGCCGGGCTGAGCGTGCTCAGGTCGCCGACGAAGTAGCGGTGGTCGGGCGTTACAATGGTTTCGGCGAGGCCCGCGGTGTGGCGCACCGCCACCACGTCGCGCACGCCCGTGCACCACGCCCGCACCACGCCCACGGCGTTGCCGTGCATGTTGATGACGCGGTCGCCCGGGCGCACGTCTTCGATGTTTTTGTACGTCGCGTCGGCCATGAGCACGCGGGTGCCGGCGGCAAAACAGCCCGGCCCGATGCCGACCTTGACGCCGTCGGCGCCGGCGCGGATGAGGGCGGCGCGGGCCTCGGCCGTCGCCACGTTGCCCGCCACGATGTCGAGGTCAGGAAAGGCATCCTTGATGCGGGCGACGGTCTGGAGGGGGCCGTCGTGGTGGCCGTGGGCCGTGTCCACGGTGATGAAGTCCACCTCGGCGCGCACCAGCCCCTCGACGCGGGCCAGCACGTCGGGCGTCACGCCCACGGCGGCGCCCACGCGCAGGCGCCCGTGCTCGTCTTTGCAGGCATTGGGGTAGCGCCGCTTTTTCTGGATGTCCTTGAAGGTGATGAGTCCCTTCAAAAAGCCCGCGTCGTCCACCACGGGCAGCTTTTCGATTTTGTGGCGCTGCAACACCTCCTCGGCGTGGTCAATGGTCGTGCCCACGGGCGCCGTCACGAGCGGCGCGCGCGTCATCACGTCGAGCAGAAGGACGCCGGGGTCGGGCTGGAAGCGCAGGTCGCGGTTGGTGACGATGCCGAGCAGCTTGCGCCCCGCATCCACGACGGGTATGCCGCCGATGGAGTGGCGCGCCATCATGGCCCGCGCCTCGCCCACGGTGGCGTCGGGGTGGAGCGTGATGGGGTCGAGAATCATCCCGCTTTCGCTCCGTTTGACGCGCCGCACCTGGGCGGCCTGCTGCTCGGCCGTCATGTTTTTGTGGAGCACCCCCACCCCGCCCTCGCGCGCCATCGCGATGGCCATGTCGGATTCCGTGACGGTATCCATCGCCGCCGACAGGAGCGGCAGGTTGAGCGCGATGCGCTGCGTCAGGCGCGTGGCCAGGCTCACGTCGCGCGGCATCACCGAGCTGCGGCCCGGCACGAGCAGCACGTCGTCGTAGGTGAGCCCTTCGAGCAGGATTTTTTGCATTGCAATAACGGTATTATTGGGGTTTCAACCTGACCAGCCGCCGCAGGCGCGCCACCTCGTGCGGCAGCAGCCGGCGCCACTTGCCGCGCCGGACGCCGTCCGCCGTCAGCCCGGCGTACTTGACGCGTTCGAGCTGCTCCACTTCGTGCCCCAGCGCCTCCATCATGCGGCGGATCTGCCGGTTGCGCCCCTCGTGCAGCATCACCCCGATCTCGTGGTGGTCGGGCAGGTTGAGGTAGAGCGCGTCGTCGAAGCGCGCGGGGCCGTCGTCGAGCGTGATGCCTTTGAGCAGGGCGTCGAGTTCGTGCGGCTTGATGGCCTCGCGGGTGCGGACGCGGTACAGCTTTTCGACCTGGTACGACGGGTGCGTGAGGCGGTGCGCCAGGTCGCCGTCGTTGGTGAGCAAGAGCACGCCCGTCGTGTTGCGGTCGAGCCGCCCGACGGGAAACAGGCCCGCTTTTTCGGCGGGGTCGAGATCTACGAGGTCGAGCACGGTGCGGCGGCCCTTTTCGTCCTGCGCCGTCGTGATGGTGTCGGCGGGTTTGTTGAGCAAGAGGTACACGCTTCCCCCCAGCGACACGATGCGCCCGCCGACCTCGACGCGGTCGCCGGGCTGAACCGTCGCGCCCATCTCGCTGACGACGTTTCCGTTGACGCGGACGGCGCCCGAGGCGATGAGTTCGTCGGCTTTGCGGCGCGAGGCGACGCCGGCGCGGGCGAGAAAGCGGTTGAGGCGCATGGCCTCCTCGACGGCCTGGTTGCGCGGCGGCGGCGCGGCTTTCGCGCGCGGGCGCGGTGCCGGGCGGGGCGGGCGCTTTTCGCCGGATGCGTCGGCGCGGGGTTCACTTTTCGGAGGACGGCGGGGCTTCATGGGCAGGCGGGGCGTCGGAGGCGTCGAAAAGCAGCAGGCGGGCTTTTTCGCGGCTGTAGGCGGGGTCGCCCAGAAGATCGTCTATTTCGCGCAGCGTCGGGAGGGCGTCGAGGCCGGCGAGGCCGAAGGTCTCCAGAAAAAGCGGCGTCGTGGTGTAGAGCAAGGGCTTGCCCACGCCCTCGCCGCGCGCCGGGGCGGCCACGAGGCCGAGTTCGGCCAGGCGGCCCACGGTGTAGGTGCTGTCCACGCCGCGCAGGTGGTCTATCTCGGGCCGGGTGACGGGCTGCCGGTAGGCCACGACGGCGAGGGTTTCCAGCAGCGCCGCCGACAGCCGGACGGGCTTTTCGCGCGCCAGGGCGGCCTCGACGTACGCCGACAGGTCGGGCCGCGTGGCCAGCGCGTAGCCCTCCGCCCACGTTTCGATGGCGAGGCCGGCGCCGCGCGCGGCATAAACGCCCCGCAGCCTTTCGACGGCCTGTTCCACCTCGGCCACCTCCACCTCCCTGCCCTCCACGCGGCCCAGCGCGGCGGCCAGGGCAGGCGCGCCCAGCGGGTGGGTGGCGGCCAGCAGCACCGCCTCGATGGCGGCGGCGTGGCGCGCGGCGCGGGGTTCGGGAGGGCGCAGGCCCGGCAGGCGCTGCTCCATCAGGCGTCGGGGCGTTCGAGCCAGAAGTCGTGGCCCGCGCCCAGCCGGATGCCTGCCGCGCCGCGCCGCGCCAGTTCGAGGGCGGCCAGAAACGTGGCGACGACGTAGGGGCGCGTCCGGTTGCGGGTGAGGTGGCTGAAGGCCACGCGGGCGGCGCGGGCAAGGGCATTTTCCCAGAACGCCAGCCCCTCCTCGACGGTCACCACCACGCGCGTCACGGCGTGCTGCACGGGCGCCGGCGCCGCCTTTACGAGCCGCGCCAGCGCCCGCACCAGGCTGGAGGCGTCGAGGGCGGGCAGCATTTCGACGGGGGGCGGCGCCTCGCCGGGCGGGCGCGTGTGCTGGAGCAGCCGCCGGGCGCGCAGCGCGTCGAGGGCGGCGGCGCCCTCTTTGTAGCGCACGTATTCGAGCAGGCGCTCGACGAGTTCGCGGCGCGGGTCGAGCGGCTCGCCCTCGTCGTCCACCTCGCCGGACGGCAGCAGCATCCGCGACTTGATCTGGATGAGGAGGGCGGCGAAAAAGATGAACTCGCCCGCCGCGTCCAGGTCCACCTGCTCCATCTGGTGCACGTAATGCAGAAACTCGTCTGCAATGCGGGCGATGGGGATGTCGTAAATGTCGAGCTCGTCGCGCTGGATGAAAAACACCAGCAAGTCGAGCGGCCCGGAAAACTGTTGCAGTTGAACCGAAAACACGGTGT
>CBDUCD010000016.1:0-18438 GCA_965365535.1 uncultured Rhodothermales bacterium
CGGAGGTCTCCCGTGCTAATAGTCGTATTCATGTCGGTGAGGGTCAGTACGCCTCTTTGCGATCCAACGCGCGGAGGATGAGCACGACGAGTTCGTCCTGCTCTACTTCGTAGAGGATACGGTAGTCGCCTACGCGGACACGCCAGTAGTCGCCGCTCATGCCCTTGAGCTTTTTGCGACCAGGCGGAAAAGGATCGTCAGCGAGGGCTTGAATCTGAGCGACGAGCCTGTCTCGCTGCCTGGCAGCGAGCTTGCGCAGGTCTTTCTGAGCGCGACTGGAGAGCAGAATGGTGTACAAGAGGCCATTGTTCTGTACACTCCGTACCTCACGTACAAAGAACGGTTTCGCCGGCAGCAGCAGTGCCACGCTGGCTCCGGGGAGGCCCGCCTTTTACTCGCCCAGGCGCGGCAGCGTTTTTTCCTCGTCCGACGTGGCGGGGCGGAAGCGGATGGCCGTGCCGCCGCCGGGGGCGAGGCGGAGGGGCAGCACCGTCCGACTGGTGACGAGGGCGCGGGTGATGTCGAGGGCGTAGGGGTTCGTCTTCCAGTCGCCGCCCGCGCCGTCGCGGTAGATTTCGGCGACGTACGGCCTGCCGTCGGGCAGGAACGTGAGGGGCGCGCGGAGCATCCGCCCGTTTTCGTCGGTGATGCTGCCCAAGAACCACTCGTCCGAATCGCGCTTCTGCCGCGCGATGGTGACGTAGTTGCCGATGTCGGCGTGGAGCACGCGGGTGTCCTCCCAGTCGGCGGGCACGTCTTTGATAAACTGGAAGGCGTCGGGGCGCGCTTCGTAGTTCTCGGGCAGGTCGGCGGCCATCTGGAGCGGGCTGTAGAGGACGACGTAGAGCGCGAGCTGCTTGGCAAGCGTCGTGTTGACGCGGTTGTTGGGCCTGGCGTCCTCGAAAAGCAGGTCGAAAATGCCCGGCGTGAAGTCCATCGGCCCCGACAGCATCCGGGTAAAGGGCAAGAGCGTCGTGTGGTCGGGCGGGTTGCCGCCGTCGCCGCTCCAGGCGTTGTACTCCTGGCCCCGCGCCCCTTCGCGCGTCATCATGTTGGGCCAGGTGCGGCGCAGGCCGGTGTCCTTGATGGGCTCGTGGATGTCGAGCATGAGGTGGTGGCGGGCCATGCCTTCCAGCGTGGCCTGGTAGTGGCGCACCATGTACTGGCCGTGGTGCCACTGTTTCGTGGGCGCGCCGTCCTCGCCCGTGCCCGTGATGCCGATGCCGTAGTTGACGTAGCCCGTCTTGACGCCACTCACGCCCAGCTTTTCATACAACGCGTAGGCCGCTTCCATCTGCGGCTCGTAGTTGCGCACATTACCGCCCGTTTCGTGGTGGCCAATGAGGGCGACACCCTTCTGGCGCGCGTAATCGGCCAGCCCTTCCAGGTCGAAGTCGGGATAGGGGCGGGTAAAGCTGAAGGCGCCGTCCTGAATCCAGTTGCCGTCCCAGCCCTCGTTCCAGCCCTCGACGAGCACGCCGTCGAAGCCGTTCGCGGCGGCAAAGTCAATGTAGCGCCGCGTGTTGGCCGTCGTGGCGCCGTGGCGCGGGCCGCTGCCCCAGGTGGACTTGTCGAGGTGCATTTCCCACCAGATGCCGACGTACTTGCCCGGCTTTACCCACGACACGTCGCCGAGTTTGTTGGGCTCGTTGAGGTTGAGGATGAGGTAGGACGTGATGAGTTCGCCCGGCGTGTCGGCGATCTGGAGGGTGCGCCAGGGCGTGTGCATGGGCGCCGCGGTTTTCACCGCCGTCCCGTCCGACCACGGCACGAGGTAGGCTTTGAGTCGGCTGCTGTCCACGCGGGCCAGCGTCATGCTGGCGTAGTCCACGAGGGCGGCTTCGTGGAAGCTGAGGTAGAGGCCGTCCTCGGTGCGCAGCGTGAGCGGCGTGTGGACGGTATCGGCCTTGCTGAGCGGGGTTTCGCGGTAGAGGTATTCGTAGCGCTCGGCTTTGAGGGCAGGAATCCACCACGCCGTCGGGTCGCCCACGAGGGCGAACTCGGTCGCCTCGTCCATGATCTCGAAGGCGCCCAGGCCGGGCTGCTCGGGAATCTCGTAGCGGAAGCCCACGCCGTCGTCGAACACGCGGAAGACGACGTCCATGCGGCGGGCGGCGGCGTCCTGCTGCTGGAGGGTCAGGCGGAGCTCGTTGTAGTGGTTGCGGATGTCTTTTTTCTCGCCCCACGGCTGCGTCCACGTCTCGTCGAACGAGGTGCGCTTGTCCGCCGCCACGGCAAAGCCGTCCAGCAGGGGCGCGGCGTTTTTGAGCCGGAAGCCCAGCCGCGAGGGCCGCACCACGTCCAGCCCGAAGCGCTGCACCTGGTAGCGCGGCACGCCGCTGCCGTCGAGCGCGACGGTGACGGACAGGATGCTGTCGGGCGAAAACACCTGGTAGGACTGGGCCACGGCGGCGGGTTGGACGGCCAGAAAGGACACCGCGAGAACAGGCAGAAGAAAGCGCATGGGATGGGGAGGCTGGCGCCGACGGGGACCGAAAAAGCGGAGGAGAAGGAGGCCCGCGCCCCCCGCTCCTCCGCCCGCGACAACGTCAGTTGCTGGGTTTGATGGTGACGGTACGCGCGCCCGTAGCGGCATCTATAACGAGCGTCAGGTCGTAGGTGCCGGCTGTGACGACGAAGAAGTTATGATACTGGCCGCCCTGCGTGGTGGCGTCGGCAATCTGGCCCGCGTCAATGGCGGCGCCGCCCACGGCAGCGCCCGTGTAATCGATCTGCAGGCCACCCCACGTGGCACCTTCCAGAAAGATGAACTCCCCGCCGGCCACGAGGGCCGCGTTTTTCCACGTCCACGTGTACACCTTGCCGCTGACCGCAGGCGCGTGGATGTTGAGGCCGTTGCCCGAGCCGTTGAAGTCGCCGCCCTCGTAGGCCGAGCCAATCAGGGCCATCTGCGTGTTGGTGTAGTCAACGGCCACTTCGCCGGTCTTGGTCTTGGTTTCTTTCCACGCGCCCGTGGCGGCGTCGTATTCGAGGCGCACGGTGAAGATGCCCGTTTCCTTGTGGGGCGTGTTTTCGAGGAAAAAGCCGAGGTTGTTGACGCCGCTGTCCCACGCCTCGCCGTAGCTGGGCACCCCCAGCGACGAGAGCGTGACGATGTCGGGCGTGGCATACGCGTGCCAGCCGTTGTTGAAGCGGTAGCGGTAGCCCGACGAGCCTTTGAGCTTGAGGCCCGTGGCCTCGAACACGGCGCCCGTGGCCGAGACGGATTTCATGGGCAGCGGCGTACCCGTCTCCCACTGGCCCTCGGTCGTGTCGCCAATCATCTGCGGCTCGACGCGCATGATTACGTACGTCAGGTCTTTCGTGTTGACGAAGACGTAGTAAAGCCCTTCCTCGGGCACCTTGATGGCGGGGGCGTCTTTGACGAGCGTCCCGTAGCCCACCTGGTCTTCGACGAGCACGTTGGGGATGTCGGCGCCGGCCATCCACGTGCCGCCGCCGGCGGCGCCATACACGACGCTCGCCGCGCCCGAGACGCTGGCAAACTTGAGGGTGCCGCCCGCGCCGATGTACATGAACTTGCCATAGACGCCGTCCATGTTCTCGACTTTGGCACCCTGGGCGGGGTCGAGAATGGCGCGGTTCATGCGCGCGTTAGGGCTGAGTCCGTTTTCGGCAATGGTGTTGGTGCCGTACACGTAGAAGCCTTCTTGCTTGGGGATGAGGGGATCAACTTTGGGCTCGTCGCTGCCGCCGCTGTCGCAGGCGGCGAGGCCGGCGGCCAGCACGGCAGCAAATGCCCACAGGGCGAGGCGGTGGAGGGAGGCACGTTTCATGGTTGCGTTGGGGTTGGTTGGTTGAGAAAGAGGGACGAAGTCGGCGGGGGCGGCGGTGCTGTTCAGGCGGGCAGCTTGTCGAGGGTGGCGGCGGCGGCTTCCACCTGGAGGGCGGCAAGCTGGGCAAAGGCCGTCTCGAGCAGGGCAGCAGGCGCGGCCTGGCCGCCGAAGCGCTTTTTGAGCAGGTAGTAGCGGTGGACGAGTTCCAGCTCGGCGCGGCCATAGGGCACGCCGGTAAAACCCTGGATGGTTTCGAGAAAGGCGTAGCCGTTTTCGCGTGTCGGCTCGAGGGCGGTGCCCTCGCCGAAGTCGTTCCACGTGACCAGTTGCAGGTGCGCGAGGCCATGCTGCCGCGCCAGTTCGAGGGTGCGGCGCAGCATCTGGCCGTTCTGCGCGTCCACGTAGCCGTAGCTCTGGCCCCAACCGCCTTCCTGGTAGAAGTCGTGGAAGCGCGGAAAGGCGGCGCCCATGCGCAGCGCGCCTGCCGCCCGGCCGTTGTAGAAGCCTTCGAGGCCGGCCAGCGACGCCTCGAAATCCACCCACGCGTACTCGCCGTCGGCGGCGGCGCCCACGCGCGACGTGTGGCCCCAGAGGGGCAGAAACGTGAGGTCAGTGCTGCCCAGGATGGCGTCCCACTGGCTGCTGCGCGTGAAATGGCGCGGCCCGAAGGTCAGCACGAGCGGCTTGCCGTCCACCTGCACGTACGCCGGGTCGCCGAAGTAGTGGTCGGCCATGTACTTCACGTCGGCCCGGGCGGCGGCGAGGGCGGTGGCCTCTGTCCGGTCGCCCACGTTGCTGGCGGTAAACTCCTCGTACACGATGCCGAAGTCCAGCCCTACGTCGGCCAGCCGGGCAATGAGGGCGTTGCTGTTGAGCAGGTTGGCGCGGTAGTCGTACACGCTGTGCGAGCCGTACCAGTCGATCAGCACGGCATCCACGCCGGCGTATTTCATCAGCAGCAGGTGGTACTCGATCACGGCGGGGTCTGCCGAGTCGTAGGGGCCGATAAGCGGGTAGTAGTGCGAGGCGATGGCGCGCTTGCCGTCGGCGTCCACCTGGTCGGGGTTGCGGGTGTTCATGCGCCAGTGGCTGCCCCAGTAGCCGCTGACCTCCTTGCTCTCGAACCAGGGCATGTAGTGCATGTAAATCCGCATCGCGTTGGTTTTGGCGACGGGTTTCGGGCCGCCGGCCTCGCCGTCGTCTTTCGCGCCTGCCGCGTCGCAGCCGGCCACGAGGGCCAGCAGCACCAGCAGCGTGCTCCGCACCATCCATCTTTTTGCACCATTTACCGTCATAATTTCCCCCTTGTCAGTAGCCCGTGCTCGGCACCATGTTGACGTTGCTATCCACTTCCTGAAGGGGAATCGGGTAGTAGTAATCGCGGGGTTCGACAGATATAACGCCCTGCGTGACGCGCAGGTCGTTGTATTTCGTCATCTCCTCTTCGACGATGCCCCAGCGGACGATGTCGTACCAGCGGTGGCCTTCGGCAAAGAGTTCTTTAAAGCGCTCCTCGCGGATGGCGTCGCGCAGCGCCGTGCCCGCCAGCCCCACCAGGTCGGCGTCGGCGGCGGGCGTGTTCGGGTCGTGGTCGTAGGCGCGGCGCCGCACCTTGTTGACGTATTCGAGTGCCCCGGCGGGCTGGCCCAGTTCGTAAAGCGCCTCGGCATACATCAGGTACACGTCCGCCAGGCGCATCACAATCACGTTGATGCCGCTGTTGCGGTTGGTGCTGTAAACGGAGTATTCGATGGGCGCGTACTTTCGGAAGCTGTGGCCCGTATAGTTGAACTGGCTTTTGCCCGCGGGCTTCATGTCGCCCTCCGTCGTGGCGACGAGGTCTTCGGGCGCAATCGTGGCGATTTGCAGGCGCGGGTCGCTGCCGAAACGCCGGATGTTGACGCCGTGCGGGGTGACGTTGCTCCAGCCGCGTCCGGGCGCGGCAATGGACAGGGCGATGCCGGAGCCGAGCCCGTTTTCCCAGATGTTCTGCTGCATGTCCACCGCGTAGTTGATCTCGAAGATGGACTCGCGGCTGAACTCGTGCTTGCCCTGGAACAGCCCCCGGTAGTCGTCGAAGGAGACGAGGCTGTAGCGCCCGCTCTGGATGACGCGCTCGAAGTAGTCCTTCGCCCTGCCGTAGTCGCCCCGGTAGAGGTGGACTTTGCCCAGAAACGCCGTCGCCGCCGGGCGCGTGACGCGGGCGATGTTGGCGGCGTCCCACGTGTCGGGCAGGCGGGCCTCGGCGGCCTCGAAGTCGGCCACCACCTGGGCGTACACGGCCTCGACCGTCGCGCGGGGCTGCATCATGTCCTCGCGCCGGGTGGCCACCTTGAGGATGAGGGGCACGGCCAGCCGGCTTTTGTCGCGGATGTACGAATCCTCGCCCCACAGCCGCACCAGGTGGAAATAGGCAAAGGCGCGCAGAAAGTGCGCCTGCCCCACGATCTTTTCGAGCCGCGCCGCCTGCTCGGGCGTGGGGGCGTGCTTTTCGACAAAGCGCGGCGCGTTTTCGAGCACGTCGTTGGCGCGGGCCACGACGCGGTACCAGCCCCGCCACGCCACGTACACGTTGCCGTCGGCAGAGTTGACATCCTTGCGCGCCTGGGCGTTCCAGTAGTCGGATTCCGAGGGCAGCGCCAGCAGCGTCTCCACGTAGAAGTTCTGCCCGTAGAGGTCGAGGCTTTTCAAAGCCGAGTACACCCCGTTGAGCGCCATGTCGAACTGCTCGATAGTGGTGTAATAGTTGGCCGAGCTGAGTTCATTCTCGTTTGTGACGCTCAGAAAATCATCCGAGCAGCCTGCTGCGAAAACCATCGCCAGCAAAAGGGCGGCGCAGCGTTTCGGGAGGTTCGTGTTCATGGAGGCGTGGCGCGTGGAGGCCGGAAAAGGGCGCGGGGCGGAAAAGGGCATCAGAACTGCACTTCGACGCCGCCGGTGAGGGTGCGCACCTGCGGATAGACGCCGTAGTCTATGCCGCGACTCGTGTTGGAGCCCGCGATCTCGGGGTCGAGGCCGGAGTAGCGCGTCAGCGTGAGGACGTTGTTGGCGTTGAAGTACACGCGCAGCTTGTCCACGCCCCAGCGGCCCAGGTAGCGCGGCGGCACGACGACGCCCACCTGCACGTTGCGCAGCTTGAGGTACGAGCCGTCCTCGACGAAATAGCTGCTGGGCTTGCTGAAGTTGCCGTTCGGGTCGCTGGCGATGTTGCGCGGATTCTGGGTGTGGTGCTCGGGCGTCCACGCCTCGCCAATGAGGGGCGTCGTGTTCGAGTCGCCGAAAAAGTTGCGCGTGTAGGCTTTGCTGGCGTTAAAGATGTCCACGCCCTGCACGCCCTGAAGCTGGAGCGACACGTCCACAGTCTCGTTGAAGACGAGGTTGAGCGTGAGCCCGTACGTCATGCGCGGCCACGGATTGCCCAGCATCACCCGGTCGTACTCGGCGGTAATCTGGCCGTCGGGCACGCCGTCGGGGCCGCTGATGTCGAGGTACATGAAATCGCCCGGGCCCGTGCCGGCTTCCTGGTAGTAGCCATCCGCCGCCCACGTGTTGATGGCGTACACGTCCTCCGGCGTGTTGAGCATCTGGCGGACGACGAAGCCGTAGAAGCTGGAGATGGGCAGGCCGGCCTGGGTGCGCGCCATGCCGCCGATCTGGCCGCCGCCGTCGCCGCCGATGATGTAGCCGCCTTCCTGGAGCGACTGCATCCGGTTGCGCAGAAACGACGTGTTGCCCGTCACGTCGATAAACAGCTTTTTGTAGAGCGTCTTGAAGCCCAGCCGCAGATCCACGCCCGTGTTGCGCAGCGTGCCGATGTTGAGCTGCGGGTTGACGGGGCTGAAGTTGTGCGTGGCGATGCCGACCGAGGCCGGAATGGGCACGCCGTAGAGCAGGTCTTTGGTGTCTTTGACGTAGGCGTCCACGCTGAACGTGAGCCGGTCGCCCAGCGCGGCCAGGTCGAGGCCCACGTTGTGCATGTTGACCTCCTCCCACTTGACCTCCTCGTTGGGAAAGCGGGAGATGTAGAAGCCGGCCTCCTTGTTCTGGCCGTCGGCGTCGAAGGCGTACGTCGAGAACTGCGACGTATAAGTGCGCAGGTAGAGGTAGTCGCCGATGTTGTCCGAGCCCAGCTTGCCCGTGCTGCCGCGCAGCCGCATCGTGGTCAGAAAAGGCACCTGGCCGAAAAACGCCTCGTTGGACACGTTCCAGCCCGCCGAGAACGACGGAAACACGCCCCAGATGTGGGCCGGCCCGAACTTGGGCGCCGACGCATCGCGGCGCACGTTCGCCTCGAAAAGGTAGCGCTCGTCGTAGTTGTAGTTGAAGCGCCCGAACTGCGAAAGGAGGCGGCTCTGGTACACGTTGGAGCGCTCGGTCGTGCTGACGGCGCCCGTCGCCAGGTTCATGCTCCACGCCACGTCGAGCGGGAAGTCGGTGCCCGTCACGTTGAACTGCTCGCGGTCGTAGCGCGACGCCTCGTAGCCGCCCATCACGCCCAGCGCGTGTTTGCCGATGGCGGCGGTGTACGTCGCCGTCGCCGTGCCCGTCAGCGTTTCGTGGTCGGCGTCGGTGTAGGTGAGCGCGTTGATGGTGTTGGCAAAGGCGCCGTAGTTGAAGGCTTCCTGAAACCGCTTGCCCAGGTACGAAAGCGTGTTGTAGCCCACCGTGCCGCGCAGCTTCAGGCCCTTCAGGGGCGACGCCTCCGCGTAGAGGCTGCCGTCAATGCGGTTGCGGCGGCGCCTGTCGTGCTGCTGGTAGTGGCTCGCCACCGGGTTCGGCCCCTGGAAATACACGGGCGCCCGCCCCCACCCGCCGTACGGGTTCGTCTCGTCGCGCACGGGCATGATGGGAATGGAGCGGTAAGGGATGCCGCCCGTCGTGTTCTCGTTGAAGTTGTCGATGGGGTTTTCGTCTATGCGCGTCAGCATCAGGCTTTCGCCCACCTTGAGCCACGGCGCCACCTTCACGTCCGCGTTGATGCGCCCGCTGAGGCGCTTAAAGGTGTTGTCGATGAGGATGCCCGTCTCGCCGTCGTAGCCCAGCGACAGGTAGAAGTTGAAGCGGTCGTCGCCGCGCGCGATGGCGAGGTTGTTGGTCGTCACGACGCCGCTGCCGGCGTAGTAGGCATCAATCCAGTCGGTGTCTGCCGTCCAGCTATCCCACGCGGGCTCGGGGTTCTGGCCGGCGTTCAGGCGCGACTCCTTTTTGTACTTCACGAAGTCGGCGCTGCCCAGCAGCCGGGGCAGGCTGATGGGCGAGCGCTGCCCGACGGAGCTGGAAAAGCGCACGCTCAGATCGCCGCGTCCGCGCTTGGTGGTGACGAGGATGACGCCGTGGGCCGCCCGCGCGCCATAAATGGCCGACGCCGCCGCGTCTTTGAGGATCTCGACGGATTCGATGTCGCTGGGGCTCAGGTGCCCGATGTCGTCCATCTTGACGCCATCAACGACCCACAGCGGCTCGGTGTTGGAGATCGAGCCGACGCCGCGGATGTGGACGGTCGGGGCCGCGCCCGGCGCGCCGCCGTTCTGCGTGACGGTCACGCCCGAGGCCAGCCCTTGCAGCGCCTGGTCGAGGCGAAGCTGCTGCTTGTTTTCCAGGTCTTCGGCTTTGACCGACGCGATGGCGCCCGTCAGGTTGGAGCGCTTCTGCTCGCCGTAGCCCACCACGACGACCTCGTCGAGGTTGAGGTCGGCCTCGGCAAAGGCGAAGTCCACGACGGTCGTGTCGCCCGAGCGCACCTCGACGCCCGTCTGCACGGCGTCGGCGAAGCCCACGAACGTGGCGCGCAGCGTGTACACGCCCGGCTGCACGTTGCCAATGGCGTAGCCGCCGTCGCGGTTCGTGGACGTGCCCTGCCCCGTCTCGACGACGAGGACGTTGGCGCCGGGGATGGTTTCGCCCGTCGCGCCGTCGCGCACCGTACCCCGGATGGCGCCCACCGCCGGCGGCTGTACGGGCAGCGGCTCGACGCGCAGCGCGCCCGCAGGCAGCGCGACGCTGCCGGTTTCGCGCACTGCCGGGGCCTCGCCTGCCGCCCCGCGCGTCACGACGAGCACGCCGCCCCGCGCCAGCACGAGTTGCAGATCCGTCCCCTCGAACACGACGCGAAGCGCTTCCCGGACGCTCACAGAATCACGGACGAGGGTGACGCGCTTGCCCACATCCACGGTTTCGTTGAGGTAGGCGATGTTGAGGCCGGCCCGCCGGGCAATGTGCTGGAGCGCCTCGGCGACGGTCGCCCCGTCGAGTCGAACGGCGATGACGCGGTCGAGGGCGCGCGAGGGCACCGCCGCGACGGGCAGCGCCGTGACGCGCTGGCTGGCGAGGGCACTCTGCACGGGCCGCACGCCTGCTGCATCGGCGCGGGCAGCTTTGCTCACGTACTGCGCCGTGGCCGAGGGCACAAAAGCCAGCGCAAAGCCCATCAGGGCACAGGCCGAAAGGGCGGCGAGGGCGTTCAGGCGGCCCTGGCCTGCCGGGCAGAGGGCGCGGCGCAAAACCACTGTGCGGGCGTGCATCATGGTGGGTAGCATGGGAAAAACGGGGGTGGCTCAGCCCTGCGTGGGCTGCGAGAGGGCGGAGACGTGGTGCTGCAAGGGCCGGAGTGCGGGGCTGGCAGCGGCGGGCGGGGCAGAAAAGCGGACGGTGCTTCCCGTCTGCCGGACGCGCAGCCCGAAGGCAGTAGCGATCACTTCGAGGACTTCGGGGAGCGACTGATTCTCGGAAAAACTGGCGTTGAGGTGACCCGAAGGCGCCAGCGAGGCGTCCACCACCACGTCGAGGTGGTACCAGCGGCCAAGCTGGCGCACGACCTCCTCGAAAGAAGCATCCTCGAAGTAGAGGTGGCCGTCCATCCAGCCCAGCACCCGCTCCAGGTCAGCGGTGCCCTGGACGATGCGCCCGTCGTCCGCGAGTTGCCCCATCTGCCGCGCCGTCAGCACGACGCCGGGCGCGCCAGCGTCGGGGGGCCGCCGTGCCCGGCGCTTCCCGGTTTCCACATCGGGGCCAAAGGCCACCCGGCCCTCGGCCACGACCACCTGCACGCCGGCCTCTGCCGGGTAGGCGGTGACGTTGAACTGCGTTCCCAGCACGTGCGCCGTGGCGCCGCCTGCGTGGACGACAAACGGGCGTGTGGCATCGTGAGCGACGCTGAAATAGCCTTCGCCTTCGAGCCGCACCTCGCGCACGCGGTCGCCAAACGCCGGCGCCAGCGTCAGCGTCGAGGCGGCGTTGAGGCGCACCACCGTCCCGTCAATGAGGTGGACGGTGGCGCGCTGCCCGGCCGTCGTGGAAAACACCTTGCCCTCGCCGGCGGCGGCAACGGGCAGTTGGGGCGCGCGGCTCCACCACCCCGCCAGCACCGCGCCCGCCACAACCACGAAGAGCAGGGCGACGGGCAGCAGGCGGCGGGCGAAAACGTTGCTGCCCCGGTAGGGCGGCGGAGACGCGCGCCGCACGGGCGCCCGGTCAGCAGGGGGCAGACGACGCTGCGGCGCGGCAGGCCGACCTGCGACGTTGCGCGCCATGTCCCCTTCGATGCGCGTCCACAGCGCCTCCACATCGGGCAGCGGCACGGCAGGCGGCATCGCCTGCCAGACTTCTTCCAGCTCGGCCAGCAGCCTGCCGTGCTCCGGTTTGCCGGCGCGCCACGCCTCCACGTCGGCCCTTTCGCCAGCCGTGCAGTTGCCGCTCAGATACCGGGCGAGAAGATTCCAGTTTACCTCTTCGTGCATGGTCAGCCGGGTGCTCGGGGACGGGCGCGCTTTTGCGGTAGGATGGGAGGACGTACCCGGCTGGTCGCCGTTACGCATCCATGACAACCGAACCCGCCCTACCCCCCAGCGGCCTTTTGTCAAGACGCGATGAAGTGCCCCGTAGAGAGCGCCCCGTTCAGAGCAGCAGCGACAGAAACGCGCTGAGGGCGGCGTGGAGGTGCTTGAGGGCACGCCCCATGTGGTTCTCGACGGTTTTGGCCGAGATGCCCAGCACCTCGGCAATCTCGGCGTAGGAAAGCTCCTGCTGCCGTGCCAGCCGGTACACGTGCTGCTGCCGCTGGGGCAGGCGCGCGAGGGCGTGTTCGAGGGCTTTTTCCAGATCGCCCTTTTCCATCTGCTGCGCGGCGCTTTCGTCGAGCGTGCCCCCTTGCTGCTGCGCGCGTGCCTCCCAGGCGCTGACTACCCGCTGGTGTTTGAGCCAGTTGAGGGCGCTGTTGCGCACCGCTCGGTACAGATACGCCGCCGGGGTGCCCGCGGGGTTGAAATGGGCGCGCCCTTCCCAGAGGGCGCAGAACACGTCGTGCACCAGGTCCTCGGCCACACTGGCGTCGCGCACGTAGCGCAGGGCAAAATGGCACAGGCCCGCCGCGTGCGCCCGGAACAAGCCTTCGAAAGCCAACGCATCGCCCTGGCGAATCTGTGCTACAATCTGCCCGTCATCCCTTTCCATGCATCCTTCTGGACGTTAGCTGCGACGACTACGCGCCGTGGGGCCGAAACATACTACGCCTTTTCAACTCACACCGCGCCGGCGGGGCGGAGCATGAGATCTCAGCACGCCAACAAAAACGGCGATTGGAGCGTTGGGGTGGCCTCTATCCACCTGCCTGCCGTGCCCATGCTTGCCCGCCTCAACACCCGTTTCGACCATTTCCGCGACGCGGGACTGCTGCTGCTGCGCGCGGTCGTGGGCCTTTCGTTTGTCGCGCACGGGCTGCCCAAAGTGCTGGGCGGCCCCGAGAAGTGGGCGGCCCTCGCCGAGGCCGTGGGGCTGGCCGTGCTGCCCACGTTTTTCGGCTTCATGGGCTCGCTTGCCGAAGCCCTCGGCGGCCTCCTCATCGCCCTGGGCCTGCTGTTTCGCCCGGCGGCGTTTTTCCTCTTCTGCACGATGGCCGCCGCCGTCACGGCTCACCTGCGCGCCGGCGACAGCTTCGGGACGTTTTCGCACGCGCTCGAACTGGGCGGCGTCTTTGCCGGGCTGCTGCTCGTGGGGCCCGGGCGCTACAGCCTCGACGACTACTTTTTCAACCGCAGCCGCATCGGCTTCTGACGACCCCGCTACTTCAGCACCGTGAACTCGACGCGGCGGTTGAGGGTGCGGCCCGTCGGGTTTTCGTTCGTCACGAGGGGCTGTGTTTCGCCGTAGCCGCGCGCCACGAGCCGGTCGGGGGCGATGCCGTAGCGCCGGATGAGGTACTGCCGGACGGTTTCGGCGCGGGCCTGCGACAGCTTCTGGTTAAAGGCTTCGGTGCCCACGCTGTCCGTGTGGCCGGCCACTTCGAGCCGCAGGTCGGGGTATTTGCGCAGCACCTCGCCCACGGGGTCCACGAGGGCTTCGGCGCCCTCGAGCAGCGTCGCCTTGGCAAACTCGAAGTTGACGCCGGCGGCGCGGAAAAGGCCCGTTTCGAGAATGGCGCGCTCGACCTCGTAAACGGACGGGATGGCGGCGCGCGGCAGCGCGGCTACGGCACCCGGACGCGGCGGCGGCACCAGCCCCGTCGAATCCCGCGAAACGGCACCTATCGAATCGGGCCGCGCGGCACCTGAATCGGCCTGCGGGGGCGTCACCAGCGCCGTCACCCCACCGGCGCCCGACCTGTTCACCACGACGGGCGGCGCGTAGCCGCGGTACACGTCGTAGTACGACTGCATCCGGTCTGCCAGGCCGGGCCGCACCCGGTCGAGGGCCTGCCGCTCGTCGTTCGTGAGCGGGGGCGGCAGCGCGGCAGCAGGCGCGGGCTGATACGGCTGATACACGGGCGCCGCTGCCGGCGGCGACACGACCACGATGACGGGCTGGATGACGCGCTGCGCCCCGCCCCGGATGGCCTGGATGCGCTGCCGCACCGCGTTCACCCCGCCCCCTGTGCCCTGCACGTAAACGGGACGCGCCGCGCTGTCCACGCGTGCCGTCTGCGCGCCCGCCGGGGCGGCCATCAGGAGCAGCGGGAGGATGAAACGGAAGCGCATGGCGGCGGGATCGGACAAATGGAAAAACACACGGGGCGCGTGCAGCAGGCGCGCCGGACCGCAGTACCGTCCGGCGCGCCCCTGCCACGCATCACCTGCTTACCAGCGCAGGCGGTAGCCCAGCAAGAAGCGGTTGTAGTCGAAAAAGTTGGGCGCCGAGTATTCGAGCACGACGGCCCCCGGCCCGAACTGGTAGTTGACGCCGGCCAGCAGGTTGAGGCCGATGTCGAGCCCCTTCAGGCCGTCGCGCGAGAGCAGGCCCAGGCCCACGCCGGCATAGGGCTGCAAGCCCGTGGCCCAGCGGTTCTCGGCAAACGGGAAGATGAGGTTGCCGAAAAGCTGGAACGACGTGCCATCGCCAAAGCCGAAGGCCGCCTCGGGCGCAAAGCGGTAGCCGTTGCCCGTCCGCGGGATGTACTCGCCGCGCACGCCCAGCAGGAACTGGTTGTCGCCCTTGCCGGCGCGGAAGCCGACGTACGGATACGCGGTGTAGAACTGCCGCCCGAGCACGCCCGGGCTGCCGTCGCGCACGGTGACGACCTGCGGCTGCTGGGGCTGGCCCGCGTCCACGACGGTCACGGGCGCCTGCTGCGGCTGGTTTTCCAGGCCCATCATGCGGCGTTCCAGGCGCGATTCCATCTCGGCCAGCCGCACCTCCAGGCGCTGCACCGCCGACAGGTCGGCGTTTTCGTCGCTGGCGAGGCGGGCCATCTGCTGGTCAATGGCGTCGCGGACGGCGGCCTGCACGTCGGTCTGCGAAAGCTGCTGGCCCTGCGCCTGCTGCATCTCGGTCTGGATCGTCTGGCGCACCAGGTCCTGGATCTGCTGGGCGCTCAGCGACGCGGCGGGCGTCTGGCTGCTGAACGTCTGGCCGGGCATGGGCTGGCCGCCCTGCTGCGGCGGCACCATCGCGCCGCCCTGCGTCACCACGAGGGGCGCGGCGTACGTGTCCACGGTCGTCTGCCCGACCGTCTCGCCGAAGCGGACGTAGATCTCGCCCACATTGGGCACGGGCAGGTTGATGGACTGGCCCGAGAGGTTCTGCGTCGAGGTCTGCGCCATCTGCCGCTGCTGCTCGGGCGTGGACGCCTGGAACTGCTGCTGCGGCTGGGCGACGGGCTTCATGGTGCCGTCGTTCTGGCGGACGTACACGGTATCAACGCGGGCTTTGCGGGCGCGCAGCGTGGCGATCTCCTCGCGCAGCGCCTCCATCTCGGCCTGCTCTTTCTGCGACGCGCCCTGGTAGGCCGTCGAAGTCGAGTCGAGTTCGGCGCGCAGGCTCTGGCGCTGCTCGCGCAGGCGTTCGATTTCCTGCTCGGCGTCCGACATCTGGCTGATGCGGCGCTGGCGCTCGGCAGCGGCCACCTCGCGGGCCGACGAGCCGCCGCCAAAGCTGAACTCGACGCCGGCGGCGTACATCCACGAGCCGTACACGCTCGAAGGCGTGGCGAGGTCGTCGAGGTCCTGGTCGGTCATGAGCAGGTGGCGCACGCCCACGTTGAGGCGGAAAAAGCTGCTCAGCGGCACGTCGAGGCCGCCGCCGACGGTTGCGAAAAAGCGGCTGTCGGGGGCTACGAACACGTCCTCGGCCTCGTAATTCTCGTCAATGTTGAGGTAGCCGCCGCCCAGGATGGCGTAGGGCGTGAAGCCGCCGCCCAGCGCCGTCGAGGCAAAGCGCAGGTTGAGTTCGCCGCCATAAAACTGCATGTCGCGGAATTTGATGGGGCTTTTCTCGAACAGCTCGTCCTCGTCGGTCGCGCGCCAGTAGAAGCCGCGCAGGCCCACGTACGGCCCCAGGTCAATGCCCGCGTTGACGCCCGAAACGGGCTGCTGCTTGGGAAAGCCATTGAGCTTGCCGTTGAAGTCTATGCGCCCGTAAAAAGGCTGCACGAACACGCGGGGCTTGGAAAGCTGGTCGGCAATGGCCAGGTCCACGTCGCTCATCTCGCCGCGCGCCCGCCCGCCGAGGTAGAGGCGCAGCGCCGCCCGCACGTTCGTGTTATAGACGGTGCGGATGGGAAAGTCGCCCTCGTCGAAAAGCAGCGGGTTGCCGTCGGCGTCGGTCGGGCCGTCGCCCAGCGCGAAGGTGGCAAAGGGGCTGTAGCGGTAGCCCATGCGCGTCGCCTCGACGGTGAGGGTGTAGCGGTCGGCAAAGGAAAACGTGAGGCCGGCGCCCGCCGCGAGGTAGATGGACTCGGTCGAAGAAACGTCGCCTTTCGGGTCGAAGCGGATGATGCCCGTCCCCGCCGTGATAAAGGGCAGCAGCCCCGTCCGCCCGATGTTGAGGCGGAGACGCCCGCCGTAGCGCTCGACGTCCACCTTGCGGTCGGGCACGAGGGCAAGGGCGTCCTGGACGAGTTCGGGCGCGTCGAAGTCCCCGAAGTCGGTTTTGGTGTCGTAGCTGCGCAGGTACTCGCCGGCCACTTCGAGGTATTCGCCAAAGCCGAAGCCGAGGGCGCCGCCGTACATGTAGCTGTCCGACAGGCCGGCGTTGCCGTCGTAAAAGGTGCGCAGCCCGACAGGCGCGGCGGTGTAGGAGATGCCCGTCACCTGTGCCTGGGCGGCAAAGGGCAGCAGCATCAGCAGTAGAAGGGAGCGGCGGAAAAACGTAGCAGTGGACTTCATGGGGGCAGCGGTTGGGGCGAGAAAAGGGGACGGCGACCGGGGGCGTTAGCGGCGCGTGAGCACGATGTTGAGCGTGCCCTTCACGTCGTTGAGGCCGCTGTCGCGGTACTTCTCCTGATCGTACGCTTCCAGGTCAATGCCCGACACGGAGCCGTTGTAGGTAAGCGTGCCCGCAGCCTCGTCGAAGGTGAAGCGCAGCTTTGCGGGCAGCAGCAGCCGGCGGCGGTCGGCGTTTTTGTCGCCAAAGCCGATGACGACTTTGTTGTCGCCCTCGGTGTCGTAGCCGCCCGCGATGATGTACGTCTTGACGGGCGTGCCGTCGGTGGACTTCATGCCGAAGTTGAACGAGTACGTTTTGCGCCCGGATGCCAGGCTCAGCAGCGTAACCGCCGGGTCGAGGCGGGCCTGGACGTTTTCCGGGTCGAGGGCGCCCGCATTAGGCGTGAACGTCCACGTGCTGACGTTGTAGGAGCCGCCCACGTCGAGGGGCGAAGGCGAGCTGCTGCTGTCGCAGGCGGCGACGAACAGGAGCGCGAGAAAAAGGCAACAGGTAGCGACGGCGCGCATAGGTCGTGGGAGAAATGTCGAGAGGGTGCGTCAATTGCGGAGGCAACGTACACCTTTTCTTACAGGGGCGCCAAACCATTCACGACGCCTCTACACGGTTGGAACAACCGTTACCACAGCGTTTCGCTATTGCCTTTCAAGTAACTGTAAGTCTTTGTTTTTGAGGCGCCTACTCATCCTCTCGTTTTTCGCGCTGCTGGCCGCCGCGGCCCGCGCGCAGCCCGCGCCTGCCGACTCGCTGCGGGCGCACGCCTACCGCCTCCACAGGCAAAGCCTCGTCTTCGACGGCCACGTGGACACGCCGACGCCGATGCTGCTCGACGGCTACCGCATCGCCCAACGGCACGCGCCCCGCGCCGGCCACGTGGACTTGCCGCGCATGGCCGAGGGCGGACTCGACGCGGCTTTTTTCGCCCTCTACGTGCCGCCGGGCATGGGCGAGGGCCGGCGCGCCTTTGCCTACATGGCCCGTATGGCCCGCGAGGTAACGCAGCAGGTGGCGGCGGCGCCGGACGCCGAGATGGCGTATTCGGCCGCCGACGTGCGCCGCGTCGTGGGGGCGGGGCGGCGCGCGGTTCTGCTGGGACTCGAAGGCGGCCACGCCCTCGCCGCCCGCCCCGACCTGGTGGATTCCGCAGCCGCGCTGGGGGTGCGCTACGTCACCCTCACCCACATCAACACGAACGCGTGGGCCGACGCCTCGCAGTCGCCGCCGCGCTGGAATGGCCTCAACGCGCTGGGCCGGCAGATGGTGCGCGAGATGAACCGGCAGGGCGTCCTCGTGGACCTGTCGCACGCCTCCGACAGCACCTTTTTCGACGCCCTCCGCACTTCGCGGGCGCCCGTGCTCCTGTCGCACTCGTCGTGCCGCGCGCTCGTGGACAACGTCCGCAACGCCTCGGACGAGATGCTGCGGGCGCTGGGGCAGAACGGCGGCGTCATCCTCATCAACTTTTTCGACGGCATGGTCAACCCGCACCTCACGCCCGCCGTCATGGCCGACGTGCACCGCCGCCTGGGTGGCCGCAGCGGGAATCTGTGGAACTACTGGAACGTCGTGTACGCCACCAAAAAGGCGCGCGGCCTGCCCGGCGCCCGCCTGGCCGACGTGGCCGACCACATCGCGCACGCCGTGGCCGTAGCGGGCATTGACCACGTGGGGCTGGGCTCGGACTTCGACGGCGTGTTCGACCTGCCCGCGGGCCTGGAAGACGTGTCGCGCCTGCCCGAGTTGACGCGCGAACTCGTCCGGCGCGGCTTCTCGGACGAGGAAGTGCGCAAAATCCTGGGCGGCAACCTGCTGCGGCTGATGGAGGAGGTCGAGCAGACGGGCGCCCGGCTGCGCCGCCACCCCGCCCCGGCACGGTGAGGCGACTGGAGATTGGAAGGTCAAAGGCAGAGCGCGAGACGGCCCCCGGTGCCCATCCGGCATTTGTTCGGCATTCACACAACCCGGCGTTGGCGTTCGGGGCGTCTTCGCC
>CBDUCD010000017.1:0-18323 GCA_965365535.1 uncultured Rhodothermales bacterium
GCCGCCACGCCCCAGGCCGCCGACGCCCTCGCCGAGCGCTTCAAAGCCGAGTTCCAGGAAAGCGCCGACTGACGAATGGCCGTAGGGGCGCCATTCATGGCGCCCGCGTGCGCCCGGCGCCGCGCGTTGCAACGGGCGGTAGGGGCGTGCCGCGGCACGCCCCTACGGCGACGCGGCACGCCCCTACGGCGACGGGCAGGCAACAGGCCCGCGTCAGCGCACCACCACCATGCGGCGCGACTGCGTGAAACTGCCCGCGTGCAGGCGGTACACGTACACGCCCGACGCCAGCGCCCCGGCCTCGACGCGCACGGCGTAGCGGCCTGCGGGCTGCGCCTCCTCCACGAGCGTCAGCACGCGGCGGCCCAGCAGGTCGTACACCTCCAGCACCACGGGCGCGGGCTGGGGCAGCGCGTACCGGATGGTCGTCTGGGTCGTGAACGGGTTGGGGGCGTTGGCGTCGAGGGCAAAGGCGTCCGGCAGCGCGCCGTCGTCCACGCCCGTCGCCAGGCCCGTGCCCAGCGCGAACGGCTCGCGCGGCGTGCCCAGCGCCGTTTCGTCGGCAAAGGCCACCTGCTGCCCGAGCGTCTCGACGGTGCCCGTGCGCGGGCGGTAGGCCTTGAACGTCACCACTTCGCCCGGCGTGTTGCCGTAGATGGGCAGAAAGTACACCCACCGGTCGAGCACGTACACGGGCGTTGCCACGCCCCGCACCTCGGCGCCCACGAAGGCCGCCACGCGCGCGTCGCCCTCGGCCACGGGCAGCCCGTCGAGGGCCAGCGTGGCCGTGACGGTCATGGCGCGCTCGAAGGCCGCGGCATCCACCTGCCAGTCCGGCCCGTCGGCGGCGACGACGGTTTCGGGCACGAACCGGACGCCCTGCGCGTCGGGGTAGGTCAGCGTGGCTTCCTGCTTGCTCTTGAGCAGGTAGCCGGCGCCCGGCGTCATGGTGGCGAGGCTGCCCTGCCAGCGGCTGCCGTCAAACTGGGCAAAAGCCGTCTGGCTGCGCAGCAGGTCGCCCGTCGAAGGCGTGAGGGACGCGAGGGCAACGGGCAGCGGGAGGGGCGCGTCGGGCAGGTAGCCCAGCCAGTTCCAGCCGTCGGCGATGGCGAGCGGGCGGTCTTTGCCCGCCACGGGCTGGCCGATAAAGGGCAGCGGCTGCGGGTCGGCAACGCGGACTTTGTAGAGCACGCCGGCGCGCAGCGTGTCGAGCGTGCCCACCCAGCCCTGGCCCGCCACGTACTGGCTGTAGCGCGTCTGGCCCTGGATGCGGTCGCCCTCGGCGGGGCGCAGCTTGCCCAGCACCCGCTGGGCCGCCATGTCCTGCGCCTCGACGCCGAGCGAAATCCACGTCACGCCTTCCATCAGCCCGATCGTCTGGAGCACCGCGCCGCTGACGGACAGGCGGGCGGGCGTGGTGACGCTGCCCACGCTGGCGTCGGCCTCGAAGGCGATGGGTTCGGCGATCTCCATCGTCCGGCACTCGGAGGCGTCCCAGAGTTCGAAGTGGACTTCCTCGCCCGAGGCGCTGTTGCTGTAAACCGTCAGAAACGCGAGGAAATCGTCCTGCGGCACGCGCGGCTGCACCGTCGCCACGCCGCGCACCTCGCCGCCGACGAGGGCGGCCACGCGGTCGCTGCTGCTGCTGAAGGGCGCGCCCGAGAGGTAGAAGCCCGCCGTCACGTTCATGGCGTGGGCAAAGGCGGCGGGATCCACCTGCCAGGCGGGCGCGGGGCACGACACGTCGAGGTCGAGCACCAGCCGCGCCGGCCCGGCAGGCGTCTGCGCCACGACGGTGTCGCGGTACGTGCCGGCGGCAAGCGTGGGGCTGAAGGTGAACAGGATGGCCTCTTCGTCGCCGGGGGCGAGCCGGCCCGCGAGGGGCGCGGGCGTGGCCCAGGCCGGGTGGCGCGTGATCTCGAAAGGCACCTCTGCCGCGCCCGCGTTGCGCAGCAGGGCCGCTTCGGGGTCGAGGGCGTCGGGGGTGCGACGGAGCGCCAGCCGCGCCCGGCTCCACGCGACGGGGCTCTGCTGCACGCGGAACTGCCACGCGAGGGGCGCCGCAACCATGTTGCCGCGCAGGTCTTTGAGGCCCGCGAGCGTCACGCGCAGCGCCGCGCCTTCAATCGTCGCCGCGTCCACGTCGGGCGTGACGATGATCTGCCGGTCGGCGTACTGCACCTGGACGGGAATGGAGGCGCCCGTTTTCGTGTCCATGAGGGAGACGTGGTCTGCCGTCGCCGTCGTCGGGTCGAGGGCCTCGGAAAACGTCGCGCGGATTACGTCGCCCTTTTGCCAGAAGCCGTCGGCGGGCTCGGGCAGGCCGAAAAAGGCGGGCGCCGTCCGGTCCACGAAGCCGGCGACAGGCTCGGAAAACGTCGTCCCCGCCGCGCACTCGACGGCCACGCGCACCTGGTAGGCGCCATCGGGCAGGCCGCGCGTGTCCCAGTCCATCTGGAAAAAGCCCTCGGGCAGCTCCGACGCCGCCACGACGCGGACGGTCTGCCAGCTGTTCGTGCCCACGGGCGCGTACTGGATTTTGAGGTTCGTGAGCGCCGTCGCCACGTAGTCGCGGATGACGAGGCGCACGGGCGCGGTGCTGGCCCTGTTCACCACCCAGTCTTTCGCGGGCGCGGCAAGCGTCACGGGGCTGCACGTGTTCTGGAAATGGACGGCCAGCGCCAGCGTGTCGGCAATGGCGTAGGGATCGCACGTCGAGCGCAGCCCGATTTTGAGTTCGGGGTAGCTGAACGCTTCCGGCCCGCGCCGGACGGTGAGCGTCTGGTTGACCGACGCGCCGGGCGCGATGGTGACGGGCGCGAGGTCGCCGATGGCAAAGCCGTTGACGGCGATGACCGCCCCGTCGGGGTTGCTTTCCGACAGCGCGAAAAGCTGGTAGGCGCGGGCTTCGTCGCTCTGACCGGTGTTGCCCAGCGTAAGCTGGAACGACGCCGCGCCGTCGGGGCTGACGTTGTTGCGCACAAGCGTGTTGGCCGTCAGTTGGACGCCCTCGCGGGGCTGCGTGCCCGGCTCCCACACGCACGCCGACGTGCCGCTTTTAAGGGCAAAGAGGGGCGTGCCATAGACGGGGTCAGCCTTTATGTCGACGGAGAAAAAGTCGTAGTAGTCGTCGTCGTCCAGCACGTAGCCCGTCGTGCTCGACGTGGCGCGGCGCGTGCCCTGGCTGCCGCCGTCCTCCTTGCGCAGCGTGACGCTTGCGCCGCCCGAGAGGCCCGAGCCGCCAATTTCGAGCCCGGCCTCG
Source organism: uncultured Rhodothermales bacterium (assembly GCA_965365535.1). GTDB lineage: Bacteria > Bacteroidota > Rhodothermia > Rhodothermales > BA12 > CBDUCD01. Next base: position 3,263 of record CBDUCD010000017.1, read on the forward strand.
ACGGCCACCTCGTCGGAGATGACGACGTTGAACTCGACCGTCTCGACGGTTGTGCTGCTGAGCGTCTGCGACTCCTCGATGGGGCCGGCGTTGCCGTCGAACGAGCGGTTGACGAGGGCGGGCTGGCCGGCGGCAGTCGCCTTGTTTTTCTCGTTGAGCGCCAGCGTCTGCTTCCACACCTTGATCTGGTTGTCGTAAAACGCGACCGAGTCGCGGGGCGTGGCGGGCAGGTCGCGCAGCATTTCGAGGCGCGGCACCAGGTTTTCGCGGACAAAGCTCTCGGTGTACGTGTACTCGGTTGCAAAGCCGTTCAGGCCAAAGGCGACGCCTTTCGACAAGTCGGCGCGGCAGACGGCCTCGTTGTAGTCGAGGTCGTCGGTGATGGCGTAAATCATGTTGAGCGCCGCGCCCACGAACACGTCGCCGCCCGTGCCCGCCGTCACGTACTCGTCGTCGCTTGTGCTGAACTTCTGGTTTGCGGTAAAGCACGTTTCCTGCTCTGTCGTGGACAGGCTCGTCTTCTCGGCGGAAAACGTGTTTTTGAGCTCGCCCCAGATGCTCGTCTCGACGGAGAAGCCCAGCCCGGCCTCGAACTCCGTGCCCAGCTTGACGGCGCCCCAGCCGCCCACGCTGCCGCCGCGCAGCGCCGAAAAGCTCGTCGTGGTGCAGGTGGATTCGTCCCGGGCGATATAGCTGTAGCTCTTGTCGCCCGGCGGGTCGTGGAGCACGAAAAGCGGCAGTTGGGGCGAGACGGTTGCAAACGTGGCCGCGCGCGGGCGGCTGCCCTCGACGACGGCCCACTGGCTGAGGCTTTCGCGGTAGCCGTACGGCCCCGCCTCCGGCCCGCCGCCCGTGACGACCTCGGCCTGCACGAGCTTCTGGTACGCGCGCAGTCCGCCGCCGACGATGTTGGGGTTGCCCGCGGTAAAGGCGTAGTACGCCTGCCCGCCCTGCAAGCGCAGCGTGTCGGGCGCCGCCCTGTCCGCGATGTCGTCGCGGATGATGACGAGGCCGTTTTCGACGGCGCACGTCTGGCTGCCGTAGCGCTCGTTCACCTCGACGGTGAAGCTGTACGGGTGGAGCTGTTCGAGCACGGGGATGCCGCACTGCCCGGCGTTCGCGGGAAAGCCCGCCAGCGTGATTTCGGGGCGGCTGCGGTACACGAAGTCCACCGTCTGGCTCGAATCGCGCAGCGAAACCGTGCGCGACGTGAACTGGATCGTCGGCTCGTTGGGGACGGACGCCTCGACGCTCAGCTGCGCCAGCGCGGGCAGCGAAACGGCGTACTGGCCGCTGGCATCCGTCGTGACCTGCCGCGCGAGGCAGCCGCCGCCGCCCGTGATGGTGAGGTCCACCCTGCCGTCCGCGCCGAGGGCGAGGTTGCAGTCGCCGCCGACGGCTTTGCCCTCGAGCGTGTACGTCTGCGTGTCGTTGAAGTCTATGCCCGCGAGGTTGTCCACGACCGTCAGCAGGCGCTCGGCAGGCTCGAAGGTGTGGCCGGCAAAGTCCGGCCTGACGGTCACGGTGCCGGGGTTGAGAATGGTGACCTCGTAGGTGCCGTCGGCCCGGACGGAGCCGCGTTTGACGCCGCCCACGAGGATGTCCACGCCCATCGCGGCGCAGGGCGTGCCCGCGAAAAACACGCGCCCGCTGACGACAAAGGCCGTCGTGTCGGCAAAGTTGACCCCGGCGATGGCGGGCGTGGTGGGGTTGAGTTCGACGTTTTCGCGCCGGGCGGGGTCGAAGCCGTGGCCGTCGAGCGTGGGCGTGACGGTAAACAGGCGCCCCGTGCCGTACGACACCTCGCGGATGCTGTACGCCCCCTGCACGTTGGTGTACGCGCCGAGGGCGACGGGGGCCGCGTCGGTGGTGCGCGTGGGGGTGCCCACGAACAGGCCGTGGCTGCCGCCCGTGGTGTAATCGGCGGCAATCGCGCCCGCGCTTTCGTCGAAGCGCCAGTAGGCGGCCAGCCCGCTTTCGTCGCCCGCGAGGCGGCGCGCGCGGCTCTGCGCGATCTCGCCCGCCGTCCGCGTCACGTTCCACAAGCGCACCTCGTCGAGGCGTCCGGAAAAGCGCGTCGCGTTGTCGTAGCTGGCCCCGATGCGGACGGGCTGCTGCGGGTCGCCAAAGGCGATGTCAACCGTTTCCTCTGCCACCTGCGCGCCGTCCACGTACAGGCGGTGGGTGTTGCCCTCGCGGGCATACGCCACGTGGTGCCAGGCGCCGGCGGGCAGCTCGTCCGGGGCGTAGGCGACGATTCCCAGGTAGCCTACGGGCGCCAGAACGGCCAGGTGCCCCTGTGCCAGGCCCAGCCCCCAGATCCCTGCCTCGTTGCCCGTGCCGAGGTTCGAGTAGATGCCCTGGAACTGGTCGCCCGTTCCGCTGCGGTACACCCACGCCTCGACGGTCATGGCCGTGCCGACGGTCAGCGCCGGGGTGCGGGGGACGAGGATGGACTGCGTGGTTCCGTCAAACTGCGCGGCCTGGTTGAGATAAGGAGCCGCCGCGACAAGTACGCCCGGCACGCCTGTCGCGCCGGCCTTCACGTCGCCCGAGATGCGTCCGTTGGCGCGGGTGCGGCCGATGTCGGTGGCGCGGGGGCTGGCGCCCAGGTTGGCCGAATACGCCTCGATGGCGTAGGTGTGAATCCTGTCCGTGCCCACGTCGTCGTTGTAAGACGTGACGCCCGCGCCGGGCGTGGCGATGAGGCTGCCGTCGCGGTAGATGCGGTAGCCCGCCTCGCCGACGGCGTCGAGCCAGCGCAGCCCGACCCGGTCAATGCCCGGCCCGTTGCCGTCGGTGGCGACAAACCCCGCCGGCGTGTCGGGCACGAGCACGTAGCCGTACGCCCCGCCCGCGTTCGTGCCGCGCTGGTCGTCGCCCCGGGCGCCCACGACGAGGCGCTTGCCCGCGAGGGCCGCCGCCGTGCCGAAAAGGGAGTTGGCGTTGCCCTTGCGCTTTTCAGCCTCGACGTTTTCCCACGTCGTCGTGCCGCGCTTGAAGACGTAGAAGGCCCCCGCGTCGGAGGCTTCGGTGTAGGGTGCCGTCACGACGGCGAGGTCGCCTTCGAGCGCCACGGCGTAGCCAAAGTTGTCCTCGGCCGTTCCGTCGAAGGCCAGCAGGCGCTGCCCCGCGGCGGGCCATCCGCCCGCGCCGCGCTCGTAGAGGTAGGCCGCGCCGCGCCGCGTGGCCTCGCCCGAGGCGCCCACGAGCGCCCGCGCGCCGTCGAGCGCCACGCTCACGCCAAAAGCCGTCGCGCCCGCTTCGTTCGTCGTCCACTTCCGCACCTCGACCCACCTGCTGCCGTCGTGCTCGAACACGTACGCGCTGCGCTTTTGAGGCGCGCCCACGACGAGGGTGTTGCCTTCGAGGGCGACGGCAAAGCCGAACTGGCTCTGTTCGCTGTAGTCACTCGCGTTGAGCTTCTGCGTCTGCCCCCACGCGTCGGCGCCGCCCGCGTTGCGCTCGAACACGTACGCCGAGCCGGTTTTCGCGTAGCGGTCCGTAGGCGAGCCGCCCGCGTACGCGCCCACCACGAGCCGGTCGCCGTCGAGGCCGAGGGCGTTGCCGAAGTAGGCGTCCTGGTTGGCGTCGGGGGCGCGCAGCTTTTTGACAAACGTCCACGCCGCGCCGTCGCGCCGGAAAAGGTACACCTCGCCCGCGTACTGCACCTGCCCCACGGACGAGCCGACGGCCAGCCACGTGTCCGAAATGGCGACGGCTTTGCCAAACTGGTCGGTGTACCCCTCGGGGTTGGTCAGGCGGGCCTGCTCTTCCCAGCCCGCGCCCGTCCAGCGGTACACGTACACGGCGCGTCCCTGCCCCGTGTGGGTGCCGCTGCTAATGGCGGCATAGCTGCCCGAGATGGACACGCCATCGCCCATCTGCTCGCCGGCAGCCAGCCCGTTGGGGAAAAGCGGAAAGCGATCCTGCGCGTGCAGCGCGGGCACGACGAGGGCAAAAAAGAGCAGCAGGCGTGTTTTCATGGCGGTACAGAAGGGCGAGGTGGAAAGGAGAGGTGGAGAAAGTCAGGCGCGCGCGGGCACGAGCGCCTGCACGGCGGCGATGAGTTGGGCGCGGGTAAAAGGCTTGGGCAGAAAAGCATTCGCCCCGTCGAGCGCGTCCACCTCGCCGCTGATGGCGAGGATGGGCAGCGCCGACAGCGTGGGATGGGCGCGGAGGGCGCGGCACAGCTTGCTGCCCGAGACGAGCGGCATCCGCGCGTCGGTGATGACGAGGGCGAAAGGCGCGTGCGCGGCCTGCGCGAGCGCGTCGAGGCCGTCGCCGGCCTCGCTGACCGCCCACGCCGGTTCGAGGCACGCCCGCACATAAGCGCGCAGCTCGGCGTCGTCGTCCACGACGAGGATGCGGGCGCCGCCTGCCCGTGCGGGCAGCGCGGGCGACGGCAGCGGCCCCTGCTCCAGCAAGGCCAGTTCGATGGCCAGCCGGGCGCTGGTGGGGCGGGGCGCGAGCAGCGGCGGGTGGTAGCGGCGCATGGACACGAGGGGCGCCGCCCTTTGGCAGCGACACCGCCTAACCTCCCCCGAACGGGCCGCGCGCCGTTATCAGAAATCCCGCACGGGCTGTCGCATTTCCCGCAAAAAGGCGTTTTCAGGCCAATCGGCGCCCTCCGCGCCCGACGCCGTCCGCAGTCAGCCGCGTCCCTTCGGGTCGCTGCCTACCGCGTCCGTCGGGGCGCGCCGGCGGCCCGCGGCCCACGCACTCGGCGTGACGCCGTAGTGCTCGCGGAAGCGCTGGGCAAAGTAGGCGTGCGCGTTGAAGCCCACGCCGTACGCGATCTCGGACACGCTGCCCGCCCCCTGCGCCAGCAGACTGGCGGCGCGCTCCAGCCGCATCCGCAGCACCAGTTGCACGGGCGTCAGGCCCATCAGCGTTTTGAGGCGGCGGCCCAGCTGCGACGGGCTGAGGGCGACGGCCTCGGCGAGGGCCTCGACGGAAAAGTCCGCGTCGGAAAGGCGCGCTTCGATGGCGGCGCGCACGCTTTCGAGAAAAACGGCATCGGCAGACGTGGCCGTCACGCCCGAGGGCTGGATGGTGATTTCCTGCCCGTAGCGCCTTTTCAGGCGCTGCCGCCCGGCGATGAGGTTGCGCACGCGCGCCAGCAGCTCGCGCGCGTCGAAAGGCTTGGTGAGGTAGTCGTCCGCCTCGGCGCCCAGCCCTTCCAGGCGGCTCTCGCCCGAGGCGCGGGCCGTGAGCAGAATCACGGGCACGTGGTCGAGGGCGGGGTCGGCTTTGAGGGCGCGGCACAGGCTGAAGCCGTCGCGGCGCGGCATCATCACGTCCGAGATGATGAGGTCGGGCAGCAGCGCGCGCGCCCATTCGAGGCCACTTTCGCCGTCGGCGGCTTCCTCGACGCGGTAGGCGCTTTCGAGGTGCTGCCGCACGTACGCCCGGACGTCGGGGCTGTCGTCCACGACGAGGATGGTCGTGCGGTCGGGCAGCGCGGCACCGTCGGGCGGAGGCGGAGGCGGGGGCGGAGGCAGGTCGAGGGGCGCGGGGGCCGGGAGGCCGTCGCCGTCGGCAGCGCGGGCGGCCAGCCCGGCCACCCCGGGCATCGCCCCACCCGTTTCCGGGGCCGACAGCGGCAGGCGCACCGTGAACACGCTGCCGGCGCCCACGCGGCTCTCGACGGCCACGGTGCCGCCGTGCAGGTGCACGAGTTCCTGCACCAGGTTGAGCCCGATGCCCGTGCCCGTCGTGCCCGGCAGCGCCCGCCGTCCCTGCCGGAACCGGTCGAAAATCACGCTCAGGCTGTCGGGTTCGATGCCCGTGCCCGTGTCGGCCACGCGCACTTCGGCCCACGCCTCCTCCCCTTCCACGGTTACGTCAATGCGGCCCCCGGCAGGCGTGGCTTTGATGGCGTTCGAGACGAGGTTGACGACGATTTCTTCGAGCTTTTCGGCGTCGAAAGGGGCGAGGAGGGGCGCGCCGGGCGTGTTGCACCCGAGGTGGATGCCGCGCCGCGTGGCCAGCGGGGCGAAGCCGGCCACGAGGTGCTGCACAAAGGCGCCCACGTCGGCGCGCTGGCAGGCCAGCGTCATGTGGCCCGACTCCAGCTTGGCGAGGTCGAGCAGGCGGCCCACGAGCCGCAGCAGCTTGTAGGCGTTGCGCCGCGCGCCGTCGAGGGGTGGGCGCGCCGCGGGGGGCAGCGGGCCGTGGTAGCCGCCCAGCAGGTCTTCGATGGGGCCGAGGGTGAGGGTGAGCGGCGTGCGGAATTCGTGGCTGACGTTGGCGAAAAAGCGGCTTTTGGCCTCGTCGAGCACGCGCAGCCGGGCGGCCTGCATTTCGATCTGGGCGTTCTGCGCCTCCAGCATCGCCTTCTGCCCTTCGATGCGCGCCGTGCGCTCGCCCACGAGCCGTTCCAGCGTCTCGGTGCGCCGCCGCAGCCGCCGCCCATTCAGGCGCAGCACGCCCCACAGCCCGCCGGCGGCCAGCAGGGCCATCAGCGACCGCGCCCAGCCCGTGCGGAACCACGGCGGCGCGATGGTAAAGTGCAGCACCGCCTGGGGGCCGATTTCGCCGCCTGCGCCCTGCGCCCGCACCCGAAAGGTGTGGGCACCGGGCGGCAGCGCGGTAAAGTCGCGCTGCGCCTCGGCGCTGAAGTCCGTCCAGCCGGCGTCAATGCCGGCGAGAAACGTCTGGAAAAGGGCCTTCTCGGCGCCGGGGGCGCTGTACTGGATGCGCAGCGCCGTCTGACCTGCCGACAGCGCCACCGTGGCGGGTAGGGCGCCCATGCCGCCCCAGCGCACCGAGTCGCCGGGGGCGACGAGCAGGCCCCGAATCTGCGCCTGCGGCGGTGGGGTGGGGCGGGCCGCAGCCCGGTCGTAGCGCATCAGCCCGTGGGCGGTGCCGGCCCACAGCACGCCATCGGGTTCGATGTAAAGTTTATACGTCGCCGATGGGGGCAGGGGCAGGCCGGGCAGGGGCGTCCACGTCCACCTCGCGCCGCGGCGGTCGAGGCGGCCCGGACGGCCATCCACCTGCATCCAGCGGGCGCCGCCGGGCAGCGCGGCAAACAGGGCCACGTCGCGCGGGCCGGCGGGCAGGGCGGGCTGGAAAAGGCGCTCCCGAACAAGGCGGTCGCCCTCGGCCTGCCACAGCCCTTCGGGACCGCCGACGAGCACGCGGCTGCCATCGCCAAAGACGCGGGCCTGGGGCGCCTGCCACGGCGCGTAGCGCCGCGCCGCGCCCGCGCGCCCATCGGCGGAAAGGCGGGCGTGGTAGAGTCCCTGCGACAGCGTCCCGATCCAGAGCGTGCCGTCGGGCGCCTCGGCCAGGTGGCCCACCTTCGTGTCGAGGCCGGCAAGGGCGGGGGCGGACTGCCACGCGCCGGCATCCTGCCACAGCACCTGGACGCCGTGGTAGGTGCCGGCGTACACCTGGCCCGGGTGCCGGGCCGACGCGGCGAGGCTGAGCACGCTTTCGGCGGCGAACACGCGGCGCCCGCCGCCGGGCGACAGGCTCCACACGCCGCCGTCGCAGGCGGCGAGGAGTTCGGCGCCCTGAGCCAGCAGGTCGTGGCAGAACTCGGGCACGCCGGGCACGGCGCGGAAATGGGGCGCGCTGCCCTCGCCCGCCCCGGCGTCGAGGACGGAGACGCCCGTGCTGGTCGCCGCGAACAGGCGCCCCTCGTGGCGGGCGATGCCGGTCACGAAGCCGTCGAGGCCCGTCAGGCGGTCGAAAAAGGTGAGCGCGCCGGGCAGGGCAACGGCGGCGAGGCCGTTGTTGAAGCCAATCCAGAGGTGCCCCTGCCGCGTGTAGAGCAGCGTCTTGGCGTCGTCGTCGGGCAGGCCCGCGGCGCGGTCGAGCCGGCGCACGAGGCGCCCGTCGAGGCCGATCAGAAAGACGCCTTCGCGCAGCGTGGCGAGGGCGAGCAGGGGGCCGGGCAGCAGCACGCCCTCGAACACCTGCGCCCGCCGCAGCCGCGCGTCGAGCGGGGTGGCAAAGGGGACGAGGCGCCCGCCGGCGTACCGGAACAGGCCCCCCGCGCGCGTCAGCACGAGGGCTTCGGCGGGGCCGGTGGAGAGGATGCGGGCGCCCGTCGCGCCGGCGGTGAGGTGGCCGCCGGGCACCGCTGCCAGCTCGCTGCCCGCGAGCCGTACGAGGCCGCGCTCCACCTCCTGCACCAGCACCTGGCCGCCCACCCAGCCCAGCCGGCGGCTCGTGCCCCGGAGGGGCCAGACGCGCAGCCCGCCGGCGTCGGCCCAGCGGAACAGGCCGCGCGCCGTCGAGAAGTAGGCGCCCTCGGGTGTCGTGATGACGGAGCGGACGTCGCCAAAGGCGCGCAGCGAGTCGGGCAAGAGGGGCACGAACGAGCGGTAGCGCGGGCGCCCGCGCGCGTCGGCTTCGATAACGCCGAACTCGTCCTGCGCGCCCACGAAAATGCGGTCGCGGGCGTCGGCGGCGAGGGCGCGGGCCGTGCTGCCGTTGGGGATGGCGATGCGCTGCCAGCGGGCGCCGTCGTAGGCGAGGACGAAGCCGTCGGTGGCCGTGTAGATGACGCCGCGCGCGTCCTCGGCCAGCGCCCAGTGCTGCGGCGCCGTGCCGTACTCCTCGGGCGCAAACGCGTGGACGGCAAAGCGGCCCGCCTCGCCCGGGTGCTGCGCTGCCGCCGGGGGGGCGGAGGCCAGCAGCACGGCCACCAAAAAAGTCGGAACGCGCACGGCGGTAGGCGGGAATTTCGGGGGCGCGGCAGCGGCGCTTTTCTCGGCGCCGGGCGGGGCCGGAAGCGCCGCGCCCGGGCCGCCAAGATAGCCCGGCGGGACGGGCAGAAACCACGCCTGACGGCCTGCCGCCTCCGCTGCAAGCTGTATTTTCGGCGCGGCAACGCGCGCGTCCCGCGCACGCCTCTCCCTTTCCAGCCTCAACCGCCAACCGCCACGCGCCCATGCCAGCCGCCCGCCAGCACTACCAGACCCGCGCGCCGCGCGGCTGGCAGACCTGAGCACGTGAGGGGCAGCGCGGCGCAGCGGCGGAAGGGGGCGTAGCGGAAGCGCGTGGGCGCAACCCTGCGGCGACACGACGTATGCGGCGCCCGGTACGCCTTCCGCATTCCGCGTTCCGTCTTTCTCGCAGCCGCGTTATGTTACGCGCTTCTCTTGCTCCACCCCCGACCCCGATGCGCGCACGCCTCAGCTTCGTCCTCGTCCTTCTGCTCACCGCGAGCGCCGTGCAGGCGCAGGACACCCGGCTGGTGCGGCAGCCCGCGATGAGCGCGGCACACCTCGCCTTTGCCTACGGCGGCGACCTCTGGATCACCCCGCGCGCGGGCGGCGAGGCGCGGCGGCTGACGAGCACGCCCGCCGTCGAGAGCGACCCGCACTTTTCGCCCGATGGTCGCCTGCTCGCCTTTACCTCCGACCGCTCGGGCGTCGAGGCCGTGTACGTGGTGCCCGTCGAGGGCGGCGCACCCACGCGGCTGACGTGGTACCCGGCAGCGTCGCGGGCGCGCGGCTGGACGCCCGACGGGCAGCGCGTGCTCTACGCCTCCACGCGCGGCGTGGCCCCCGCGAGCTACGACCGCCTGTGGACCGTCGCCGCCACGGGCGGGCCGTCGCTGCTGCTGCCCGCGCCCCGCGCCACCAACGCCGCGTACAGCCCCGACGGGCGGCGCATGGTGTACGATGGCGTCGAGCGGTGGGACGTTGAGTGGCGCGCGTACCGGGGCGGCCAGAACACGCCGCTGACGATTCTCGACCTGACGACCCTCGACGAGACGCCGCTTCCCACCAGCGAGCGCACGACGGACACCGAGCCGGTCTGGCTGGGCGAGACGGTCTATTTCCTCTCCGACCGCGACTGGACGGTCAACATCTGGGCTTTCTCGCCCGCGACGGGCGCGCTTGAACAGCAGACGACGTTTGCCGGGGCCGACGTCAAAACACTGGGCGCCGCGCCGGGCGGCCTCGTTTTCGAGCGCGACGGCTTTGTCCACTTTTTCGACGCGGCGACAAAGCGCTCCTCGCAGCTGAGCGTGACCGTGCGCGGCGATTTCCCGTGGGCCGAGACGCGCTGGGAAGACGTGACCGACGACGTGGAGTCGGTGTCGCTCTCGCCCACGGGGCAGCGGGCGCTGATGGAGGCGCGCGGCGAAGTCTTCACCGTGCCCGTCGAGCACGGCGACGCCCGCAACCTCACGCGCTCGTCAGACGCGGCGGACCGCCGGCCCCTTTGGTCGCCGAAAGGAGACCAGATCGCGTGGTTTTCGGACGCGGGGGGCGAGGGCTACGCGCTTTTTCTCGCCGGCCAGGACGGGCTGGCGCCGCCGCGCCGCCTCCCCATCGGCGAGTCGAAGCTGGCGTGGGAACCCGCGTGGAGCCCCGACGGCACCCGCATCGCCTTTGTTGATGACGACGTGCGCGTGCGCGTCGTCGAGCTGGCGTCGGGGCACGTCGAGACGGTGGACGGGGGCGGCGTCAACATCGAGCGCGGCGGCATGGGCTTGTCGTGGTCGCCCGACTCGCAGTGGCTCGCCTACACCAAAACGGCCCCCAACAACTTCCGCCGCGTCACCGTCTGGTCGCGCGCGAGCGGCGAGACGCACGCCCTCACCGACCCGCTCGCCGATGCCTCCGCGCCCGCGTGGGACCGCGACGGGCGGCACCTCTACTTTCTCGCCTCGACGGACGTGGCGCTGGGCTCGGGCTGGGCCAACACGAGTTCGATGCAGGCGCGTCCCGAGTACGCCGCCTACGTCATCGTCCTGCGCGCCACCGACCCGTCGCCCTTCCCGCCGCGCAGCGACGAGGAGCCCGTCGAGAAGGCGGACGGAAAAAAAGACGCGCCCGAGGGGGAGAAATCCGAGACGGCAGACGAGAAAGCCGGCGGCGCCGACGAGGGCGATGAACCAAAAGCCGTCACCGTCCAGGTTGACCTCGACCGCATGGACCGGCGCGTGATTGCGCTGCCCCTGCCCGAAGGCAACTACGCCCTCACGCTTGCCGGGCCGGCGGGGACGGTCTTTATCGGCGAGTACGCGCCCGGCGGCGACGGGATGACGCTGCACCACTTCTCGCTCGAAAAGCGGGAGGCGGTGGAGTTCCTGACCGACGTGAGCCAGGCGACGGTTTCGGCGGACGGGCAGAAAATGCTGGTGCAGAGCGGCGGGTCGTGGCGCGTCGTGGGCACGGCGTCGCCTCCGGGGGCAGACGGCGGGCGCCTCGCCCTGAACCTCCGCACCAACCTCGACCGGCTGGCCGAGTGGAAGCAGATGTTCGACGAGGCGTGGCGCTATGAGCGGGATTATTTCTACGACCCCAACATGCACGGGCGCGACTGGGACGAGGTGTATGCGCGCTACGCGCCGCTCGTGCCCTACGTCCGCCACCGCGCCGACCTCACGTACCTGCTCGACCAGGTCAACGGCGAGCTTTCGGTGGGCCACAGCTTCGTCTTTGGCGGCGACTACCCCGAGACGGAGCGCTCGCAGGTGGGCGTGCTGGGCGCGGACCTGGAACGCGCCGACGGTGGCTGGCGCTTTGCGCGCATCTACACGTCCGAAAGCTGGAACCCTGACCTCGTCGCGCCGCTCGACCGGCCCGGCATGAAGGTCGAAGCCGGCCATTTCCTCGTTGGCGTCAACGGCGTCGCGCTGCGCGCCGACGACGATCCGTACCGCCTGCTCGACGGCACGGCGGGGCAGCAGACGATTCTGCACGTCAACACGCGCCCGACGATGGACGGCGCGTGGACCGAAACCGTGCAGCCCGTCCGCAGCGAAAACGGCCTCCGGCAGCGCGCGTGGGTCGAGGACAACCGCCGCCGCGTGGACGAACTCTCGGGCGGGCGGCTCGCCTACGTCTGGGTGCCCAACACGGGCGGGCCGGGCGTCGTCTCGTTTAACCGTTACTACTTCGCGCAGCAGCACAAACAGGGGGCCGTCATTGACGAGCGCTTCAACGGCGGCGGCTTGCTCGACGATTACATGGTGGACCTGATGACGCGGCGGCTCCGGGCGGCCGTCACCAACGAAGTCCCCGGCGGCGCGGCGTTCCGGTTGCCCGCGGGCATCCTGGGGCCGAAGGTGCTGCTCATCAACGAACTGGCAGGCTCGGGCGGCGACTTTTTCCCGTGGGTGTTCCGGCAGCAGAAGGCCGGGCCACTTATCGGCACGCGCACGTGGGGTGGGCTGGTGAAATCCTCCGTCCACTATTCTCTCGTTGATGGCGGCGCGCTGACCGCCCCCGACAACGCCGTCTTCGACCCGATCAAAGGCGTCTGGGTCGCCGAAAACGAGGGCATTGCCCCCGACATCGAGGTGCGGCTGACGGCGAAGACCGTGGCGGAGGGCCGCGACCTGCAACTCGAACGCGGCGTGCAGGAGGCGCTGCGGCTGCTCGAAAGGGAAGGCATCCCCACCGTCACCCCGCCGCCCTTCTCGACGCCCGCCGTGCGTCCGGGAGGAAAGTGATCGCGGCGTCCACCATGCACAAAGGGACGAATAGGCGGTGTTTACCCAGCACGGCGGGTATCATGTCTTCCCTGCCACCGACCTCGAATGGAAAGGGCGCGAGATCCCTATCAGATTGAAATCGAAAAGATGCCTGATCGCCAGCACTACCAGACCCGCACGCCGTGGGAGCCCGTCGTCGGCTACAGCCGCGCCGTGCGGGTGGGGCCGCACGTGTGGATCACGGGCACGACCTCGACGGACGCAAGCGGCGCTTTCGTGGACGGCGACGCCGGCGCGCAGGCCACGCGCACCCTCGACAACGTCCGGCAGGCCCTCGAAGCCGTCGGCGCGACGCTGGCGGACGTGGTGCGCACGCGCATCTTCGTGACCGACATCGCCCGCGACTGGGAGGCCGTCGGGCGGGCGCACGGCGCCCTGTTTGGCAGCATCCGCCCCGCCACGACGATGGTGGAGGTGCGCGCCCTCATCCACCCGCGCATGTGCGTCGAGATCGAGGCGGAGGCGTTCGTGGCAGGGTAGCGCCGTACCTTCGGGCGTCGTCCGCAAGCCCTGCCGCGTTTCATGCTCATCAACTACCGCGCCGTGGCAGGAGTGCTGGGCGCCCTCGTCTTTTTCGTCGGCGTGGCGCTCTTGGCGCCCATGTTCGTGGCGCTGCACTACGGCGAGCGGTCGTGGTGGAGCTTTGCGGCGACGGCGCTGGGCGCGCTCGCCATCGGCGGCGGCGCGTACTGGACGTGGGGCCGCGCCTCGGGCGAGCTGCGCATCCGCGAGGGCTTTGCCATCGTGGCGCTCGCGTGGTTCGTGCTCTCGCTCGTGGGGGCGCTGCCGTTTACGCTCGCGGGCGTGCTGCCCCACTACGGCGACGCCTTTTTCGAGACGATGAGCGGCTTTACCACCACGGGCGCCACCATCCTGGGCGGCGCCGACACGCCGGCCATCGAGAACACGCCCCTCGGCTTTCTCTTCTGGCGCAGCCTCACGCACTGGCTGGGCGGCATGGGCATCATCGTGCTCACGCTCGCCATCCTGCCCATCCTGGGCGTGGGCGGGATGCAGCTTTTCCGCGCCGAGGTGCCCGGCCCCAGCGCCGACAAGCTGACGCCGCGCGTGCGCGAGACGGCCCGCCGCCTGTGGTTCATCTACGTGCTGCTCACGCTTGTGCAGGTCGTGCTGCTGCTGCCGGCGATGAGCCTTTTCGACGCCGTCAACCACGCCTTTGCCACGCTGGCCACGGGCGGCTTCTCGACCAAAAACGCCTCCGTCGGCCAGTTCGACTCGGCGTACGTGGACTGGGTCGTGACGCTGTTCATGTTTTTCGCGGGCATGAACTTCGCCCTCCACTACCGGATGCTGCGCGGCCGCGTCGGCCCCGTCGCGCGCGACACCGAGCTGCGCGTGTACGCGGGCATCGTCGTGGCCTCGACGCTCGTGGTGGTTTTCGCCACGTGGCAGCCCACCGCCGCCCTGCTGCGCGGCACGACGGGCATCGAGGCGACGTTCGAGGGGTATCCGGAGTTCTGGCAGGCGCTGCGCTTCGGCGCCTTCCAGACGGTCAGCATCGTCACCACCACGGGCTTTGGCACGGCGGACTACGAGGTGTGGGCACCGCTGGGGCAGAGCATGATTTTCGCCCTCTTTTTCGTGGGCGGCATGGCCGGCTCCACGGGCGGCGGCGTCAAGGTGGTGCGCGTCGTGCTGATGCTCAAAAACTCGTTCAAGGAGGTCCGGCAACTTGTCCACCCGCAGGCCGTGATGCCCATCCGCCTCAACGGCGAGGTCGTCTCGCAGGAGGTGATGCGCAACGTGCTCTCGTTCATGGTGCTCTACGTGGGCCTCGTCGGCGCGGGCACGATTGTGATGATGGCCTTTGGCCTCGACCTCGTAAGTGCCTTCGGGGCCACGTTTTCGTGCGTGGGCAACGTGGGGCCGGCCTTTGGCGCCTTTGGCCCCACGGAGAACTACGCCGCCGTGCCGATGGCGGGCAAATGGGTGCTGAGCCTGCTCATGATGGCGGGCCGCCTGGAGATTTTCACCGTCCTCATCCTGTTCGTGCCCGCCTACTGGCGCCGGTGAGAAATGGGCAACGGGCCAGGCTACTCGCCCGAGAAGTCGCGGTAGCCGAAGTAGTGGAGCACGTAGCGCATTTTGGCGGCCTTGTCGGGGCCGAAGCCGGGCAGCGCGCGCACGCGGCGGGCAATGGCGTCGCTGCTGGCGCCGTCGTTCCACAGGTTCTCGGCGCGCCCGTCGTAGTGCGTGCAGACGGCCCGCGCCGCCGCCTGCGTCATCTCGGCCATCTTGTTGGTAAAACGGTGGACGGCGGGTAGCACGGCAAACTGCGCCCGGAAGTCGTCCGCGTCGTGGGCGGCGATGCGGGACAGGTCGAGGTGGCCGAGCCGGGCGTGCAGGCGCTGCGGGCCGGTAAAGGCGTACTCGGCGCGCACCCGCTGGTCGAACAGCAACCCGAGCAGCGCCGCTTCGGGGTGCCGCCGGATGAATTCGTCGGCGTCGGCGTCGCCGGTCAGCGTGCCCTCGTCGCGGAACCGGTCCATCATGCGGACGAGCCCGCCTTCGAGGCTGCCGTAGTCGAGAAGCTGCATGGCGTTGTCAATGGTCATTTGTCAAGGGTCA
>CBDUCD010000018.1:0-18043 GCA_965365535.1 uncultured Rhodothermales bacterium
GGCTGGGCGAGATGACCTTCCGCGACGTGATCGGGCTGGCGGCCAAGTACACCGTGGCCCGCATGATGGAGCGCGACGAGTTCGAAAAGCGCTACACGGCGGGCGAGCCCATTTCCGTCCACGAGTTCCTCTACCCGCTTGCCCAGGCCCAGGACTCGGTGGCCATCGGGGCGGACGTGGAGCTGGGCGGGACCGACCAGAAGTTCAACCTGCTCGTGGGCCGCGAGGTGCAGGGCCGCAGCGGCGTCGCCCCGCAGGTGTGCCTGACGATGCCCATCCTCGAAGGCACGGACGGCGTCGAGAAGATGTCCAAGTCGCTGGGCAACTACATCGGCATAGGGGAGCCGCCCGAGGAGATGTACGGCAAGACGCTTTCCATCCCCGACCGCCTCATCTACCGCTATTTCGAGCTGGCGACGGACGCGCCCCTCGACGAGCTGCCGCGCCTGCAAGCCTTTGCCGAGAAAGACCCGCGCAACGCCAAGCACGACCTCGCCTACCAGATCGTGCGGATGTACTGGGGCGAAAGCGCCGCCCGCGCCGCCCGCGCCCATTTCGAGCGGACGGTCGTGCGCGGCGAACTCCCCGACGAGATGCCGGACTTCGCGCCCCAGACCGAGAACGGGCAGATCGGCCTGGCGCACCTCATTGCCCAGGCCGGGCTGGCGGCGTCGAACGGCGAGGCGCGGCGACTGATCGCGGGCGGCGCCGTGCAGATTGACGGCGAGAAAATCACCGACGCGGCAGGCGTGGTGGACGTGGCGGCGCGGGCGCCGTTCGTGCTCCGCGCCGGCAAGCGCCGCTTCGTGCGCGTCATCGCCGCGCCGTAGGGGCGCCATTAATTGCGCCCCTACACCATGCCAGCCTCCAACCCCAGAAAAATGCGCCTCGCCGTTCTCGGCTCGACCGGCTCCATCGGCACGCAGACGCTGGACGTGGTGCGGCTTTTCCCCGACCGGTTGCAGGTGTCGGTGCTGTCGGCGCACGGGAACGTGGCGCTGCTCGAAAGGCAGGCCCGCGCGTTCCGCCCCGCCGCCGTCGTGATCGGGACGGAGCAGGGGGCGCGGCTGCTCGAAAAAGGGCTGGCGGGGCTGGGCGTCGAGGTGCTGTGGGGGCCGGGGGCCCTCGAACACGCCGCGCAGCGCGCCGACGTGGATGTCGTCGTGGCCGCCCTTGTGGGGGCGGCGGGGCTGGCGTCCACGCTGGCAGCCGTGGCGTCGGGCAAAAACGTGGCCCTCGCCAACAAGGAATCCCTCGTCGTGGGCGGCGCCCTCGTCACCGAAAAGGCGCGGCAGACGGGCGCCAGGCTGCTGCCCGTGGACAGCGAGCACTCGGCGATTTTCCAGAGCCTGGTGGGCGAGCCTGAGGGGCGCGTCGAGAAGATCACGCTCACGGCCTCGGGCGGTCCGTTCCGCACGCGGGCGCTGGAGACCTTTGGCGCCATCACGCCCGAGGAGGCGCTCCGGCACCCCAACTGGAGCATGGGCGCCAAAATCACCATTGATTCGGCGACGATGATGAACAAGGGGCTGGAAGTCATCGAGGCGCACTGGCTGTTCGGCGTGCCCGGCAACCGGATCGAAGTCGCCCTCCACCCGCAGTCCATCGTGCACTCGCTGGTGACGTTCGTGGACGGGTCGAGCAAGGCGCAGCTGGGCGTGCCCTCGATGCTGGTGCCCATCCAGTACGCGCTTTCCTTTCCCGACCGGTGGCCCGCCCCGCACGCCCGCGTGGACTGGCCCGGCGCGCCGGCGCTCGAGTTCGCGGCGCCCGACCCCCGGCGCTACCCGGCCCTCGGCCTCGCCTACGGCGCCCTTGCCGCCGGCGGCACGGCGCCCGCAGTGCTGAACGGCGCCAACGAGGTGGCCGTCGCCCAATTTCTGGAGGGCAGGCTGCGTTTTCCCGACATTGCCGGGCGCGTGGCCGCCGCCCTCGACGCGCTCGGCGCAGACGCCGCGCCTACCCTCGAAACCCTCCGCGACGCCGACGCGCGGGCACGCCGCTGGGTGGTGGAACACACCCCTAAGTCTTTCATTTAGCGACCCTTCGCGCAAAGCGAAACCGCCCTCCAACCCCCTTTACGCCGCATGGATTTTCTGACGGGCATCGCCAACTTCCTGCCCTATCTCGGCTACCTCATCCTCGCCATCATGGTGCTCGTGTTCGTGCACGAGATGGGGCATTTCCTGCTTGCCAAGCTGTTCGGGATGCGCGTCGAGCGCTTTTCGATTGGCTTCCCGCCCAAAATCATCGGCAAGACGATTGGCGAGACCGAGTACGTCATTGGCGCGACGCCGCTGGGCGGCTACGTCAAAATCGTGGGCATGGTGGACGAGAGCATGGACACCGACAGCCTCGCCTCCGACCCGCAGCCGTGGGAGTTCCGCGCCAAGCCCGTCTGGCAGCGCATCGTGGTCATCGTGGCGGGCGTCGTGTTCAACATGATTCTCGCCGTCGTCATCTTCTCGCTTCTCAAAGGCGTTTACGGCGACACGTTTATCCCCGCCCGCAACGTGCAGCGCGTGTATGTGGCCGAGGGCAGCCCCGCCTACGACATCGGCCTGCGCACCGGCGACCGCATCGTGGCCGTCGGCGGCAAGGCGCCCGAGCGCTTCGGCGACCTGACGGAGCGCCTCGTCTTTGCCGACACCCCGACCGTTACCGTGGCGCGCGGCGGGCAGACCGAGACGCTCAGCGTGCCGCCGGACATGATTACGCGGCTGGGCCAGGCCGAGGGTGACCTGGGCCTGTGGCCGCAGCCCGCCATTATCGGCGCCGTCGTGGACACGCTGCCGGCGGGGCAGGCGGGCCTCCAGCCCGGCGACGAGATCGTGCAGCTGGGCAGCCGCCCGGTGGCGTTCTGGGCCGAGATGCTGGACGTGGTGCAGGCCACGGGCGGGCAGCCCGTCGTGCTGCGCTTTGCCCGCGCCGACTCGCTCGCCCTCGGCGCCCCCGCCGACACGCTGCGCGAGGTGGGGCGCCTGCCCGCCGGGCGCCTGTACGAAACCACCATCGCCGCCCGCCTCGACCCCGCCGACTCGCTCTACAAAATCGGCGTCGGGCGGCCCACCGAGGCCCAGCTTCAGGCGTTTTTCGGCGTCGAGACGCAGCGCTACGGTGCGGGCGCGGCCCTCGCGGCGGGCTGGAACCAGACGTGGCGCTCGACGGGCGTGATCCTGACGAGCCTCAAGCGCGTCTTTTTCGGCAGCGACAAGCTGCGCGAAAACCTGGGCGGGCCCGTCATGGTGGCCAAGTTCACCCGCGACGCCGCCCGGCTGGGCTGGGGCGCGTTCTGGAACGTCGTCGCCATGCTGTCCATCACGCTGGCCATCATGAACATCCTGCCCATCCCCGCCCTCGACGGCGGCCACCTCGTCTTTCTCATCTACGAGGGCATCGTGCGGCGCGAGCCGTCGCTCAAGTTCCGCATGGTGACGCAGCAGATCGGCATGGCCGTTTTGCTCTTGTTCATGGTGTTCCTCATCTTCAACGACACGCTGCGGCTGTTTGTGAGTTGAAGGGGAGGCAATAGTCAATAGTCATTGGTCAATGGAGCACAGTCCGACAGGACGGCCCCTGTCAGAGCGGGAGGTGGTACGGCCATCGCGGCCAGCGCCTCCGGCGTGGCACTTCCCCTCCCTGCGAGGCAACTGTTCTCGGCCAGATTTTCCAATGACCAGTGACTATTGACCAGCGACCATTGACCCGCCCCGCAACTCCACCCAGTATTGACCATTTGCCCGCCGGGCGCGTGGTACGTTTCGCTGATGTCCCGTATCGCCTCCATCCCTGCTTCCCCGGCTGATGCCGCCGCGCCCCAGGCGCTGCGCGCCGCCGGCCCCATCCCGCGCCACGTCGCCATCATCATGGACGGCAACGGGCGGTGGGCGCAGGCGCGCGGGCAGCACCGGTTCGTGGGCCACCACGAGGGCGTCGTGTCCGTCCGCGACGTGACCGAGGCCGCCGTCGAGGTGGGCATCGAGCACCTGACGCTGTACACGTTTTCGACCGAGAACTGGCAGCGCCCGCCCCAGGAGGTCGAGGCGCTGATGTCGCTGCTCGTCGATACCGTGGCCCGCGAGCGCGACACGCTTCTCAAAAACGGCGTCCGCCTGCACGTGCTGGGCGAACTCGAAGCCCTGCCGCCCGCGTGCCGCCGGGGGCTGGAAAACCTGATGGACGAGACGGCGGCGATGGCGCGGATGACGCTGCACCTGGCGCTTTCCTACAGCGGGCGGTGGGAAATCGTGCAGGCGGCGCGGCGCATCGCCCGCGCGGCGGCGGCAGGCGGGCTCGACCCCGAAGCCATTGACGAGGCCCTTTTCGCCCGCCACCTCGACACGGCGCGGCTGCCCGACCCCGACCTGCTCATCCGCACGGGCGGCGAGATGCGCGTTTCCAACTTCCTGCTCTGGTCTATCGCCTACACCGAGCTTTACGTCACCGACGAGCTGTGGCCCGACTTCCGGCGGGCGTCGCTCTACGCCGCGCTGCGCGACTTCCAGCGCCGCGACCGCCGCTTTGGCCGCGTCCCCGATCCGCCCGCCGCGCGCTGACGGCGCGCAATAAGGGTTTCTGCAAAGGCGTTAGCGTGCAGGCCCCCCGTTTCCCCCGGCATCCCTTTTTCTGCTGCATGTTGCGACGATTCTTTTTCCTCTGCTGCTTTCTGGGCCTCGCCGCCGGCGCGCACGCGCAGACGCCGGCCTCCGGCACGCGCTACAAAATCCTCGGCATCACCGTCGAGGGCGCCGCCAGCGAGGGCACGCGCAACATCGTGCTCCAGGCCAGCGGCCTGCGCACCGGCCAGGAGGTGACGCTTCCGCTCGACGCCTCGTTCTCGGACGCGCTCCACGACGTGTACAAGCTCAACCTCTTTACCGACGTCAAGCTCGTCGAAGAGCGCCGCGTGGCCGACGGCGTTTTTCTGCGCTTCGACGTGAAAGAGGCGCCGCGCCTCAAAGACTACCGCTTCGAGGGCGTCAAGAAAGGCTGGCGCGACGATTTGCGCAAAGAGCTGCCTTTCATCAAAGGCGCCCGGCTCTCGGATACCGACCTGCGCCGCGCCGAGCTCGCCATCCGGCAGTTTTACGCGCGCAAGGGCTTTCCCCTCGCCCAGGCCACGGCCACGACGACGACGAACGACGACGGCAGCCTCGACGTGCTGCTGCGCGTGGCGCGCGGCGCCCGCGTCCAGATCGGCGACATCATCCTGACGGGCAACGAGCAGGTGTCGGATCGCAAGCTGCGCGGGACGCTCAAAAACACCAAGCCAAAGGCGTGGTGGAAGCTCTGGGGGCACTCGACCTTCAAGGAAGACAAGCTCGACGAGGACTTGGAAAACCTCGCCTCGTACTACCACAAGCGCGGCTACTACGACGCCCACGTCGTCAGCGACACGCACTACGTCCGCGTCGAAAACGGCAAGCCCGAAGTCGTGCTCGACATCAGGGTGCACGAGGGGCCGCAGTACCACGTGCGCGACGTGGAGTGGGAGGGCAACACCCTCTACACGGACGAGGCGCTTTCCAACACGCTCGGCATTGCGCGGGGCGACGTGTTCAACCAGGAGCGCTTCGACGCCAACCTGATGGGCAACCGCCAGCAGAACGACGTGACGAGCCTCCACAAAAACCAGGGCTACCTGCTTTTCAACGTCCGCCCGACCGTGCGCGTGGCCCCCGGCGACTCGGTTGACCTCCTGCTGGACGTGTACGAGGGCGACCTCTACGACTTCGGCGCCGTCCGCATCGCGGGCAACGACAAGACGAAAGAGCACGTCATCCGCCGCGAACTCTACACCATTCCCGGCCAGCCCTACAGCAACGAGGCCATCATCGAGTCCATCCGGCGCCTGTCGCAGCTCAACTATTTCAACGCCGAGACGCTGCAAAAAGGCCCCGGCATGGACGTGAAGGACGATTCGCGGACGGTTGACCTGACGTACAACGTGGAAGAGGTGGGCGGCGACCAGCTCGAGCTGTCGGGCACGTACGGGCGCATCGGCCTGATTTTGCAGCTCCGCGTGACGTTCAACAACTTCTCGGCGCAGAACCTCTTCAACGGCAGCGCCTGGAGCCCGCTGCCCATGGGCGACGGGCAGCAGCTTTCGCTGGCCGTGCAGACAAGCGGGCTGGCCTACCAGAACTACTCGATTTCCTTTACCGAGCCGTGGTTTCACGGGCGGCCCACGCCTATCGGCTTTTCGCTGGGCTTCAACCGGCTCGACTACAGCCGCTACCGGAGCCTGTATTCGACGGGCTCTTCGGGCAGCGCCTTCAAGATGACGAACCTGTCGGCGCGCGGCTTTTTCTCGCAGCGCCTCAAGTGGCCCGACGACAAGTTCAACCACCAGACGGCGCTGGGCTACCGCTTTTACGACCTCTCGCAGCGCTACGGCGATCTGCCCAAGGGCATCAGCCACGAGCTCACCTTCGAGCAGCGCCTGACGCGCAACTCGCTCGACCACCCCATCTTCCCGCGCCGGGGTTCGAGCTTCGAGGCGTCGCTCGAGGTGGCGCCGCCCATCCCGGGCTTTATCCAGTACCACAAGTGGGGGCTCAAAAACGCCTTCAACGCGCCCTTCACCAACAAGCTGACGCTGGGCATCTCGACGCACTTTGGCTACGTGGGCTCGTTTTCGAGCAAGGGCGTGCAGTTCCAGCGCTTTCTGCTGGGCGGCTCGCCGTTCGAGTCGCAGGGGCTGAACAACACCACGTTTGGCAAGGACATCGTCTATATGCGCGCCTACCCCCTGGCCGCGCTGGGGCCGCAGCAGAACGGCGAGGCCGTGGGCGGGCGCATCCTCAACAAGTACTCGGCAGAGCTGCTGTGGCTGGCCGTGCAGACGCCGCAGCTTCAGGCCGCGCCGTACCTTTTCCTCGACGCCGCCAACACGTGGAACAGCTTCAACTCGTACAACCCGGGCCAGCTGTACCGGTCGGCGGGCATGGGCGTGCGGCTGTTCCTGCCCATTCTCGGGATGCTGGAGTTTGCGTATGGCTACCGCTTCGACCAGTACACGCCCATCAACGCCGAAGACGATGGCACGCGGGGCTGGAAATTCCAGTTCACCATCGGCCAGGGCTTCAACCAGTAACGCGCCATGCCTAATCGTTTTTTGCGCCTTGCCGCCCTTGTCGCCGTACTCGCGCCTGCCGCCCATGCCCAGACGCGCGTGGGCTACGTGGATACCGAGTACATCTTTGGCAAGATGCCCGAGTACCAGACCGTGCAGCAGCAGCTGAACCGGCAGGCGCAGCAGTGGGAGGGCGAACTCCAGAACCTGCGCCGCGACGTGGACGAGGCCTTCCGCGAGTACCAGGCCCGCGAGCTGCTCTACACGTCCGAGGAGCGGCAGCGCCGCCGCGACGAGATTGCGCGGCAGGAGGAGGAGATAGACCGCCTGCGCACCAAGTACTTCGGCCCCGAGGGCGACTACTTCAACCAGCAGCAGACCCTGATGCAGCCCATCCAGGAGCGCCTGCTGGCCGCCATCGAGAAAGTGGCCGAGGAGCAGAACTTCGACTACGTGTTCGACAAGGGCGGCGACTTCCTCTTTCTCTACGCCCGCCCGCAGTACAACGTCAGCGACCGCGTGCTCGAAGAACTCGGCATCGACGTGCAGCGCTGACGGGCGTTGCGGCCCTCTTTTTCCCGACCCTTATCCCTTCCCAAAACAAACACATGACCAACCGTATTTCCCTGTGGGGCAGCCTGCTCGTGGCCCTGTTTCTGACGCTTCCTGCCGGCGCGCAGGCCCTCAAGGTGGGCTACACCGACTACGAGGTGCTGCTGGCCAACATGCCGCAGATGGAAAGTGTGCAGCAGCAGCTCCAGTCGTTCTACACCGAGACGCAGCAGCGCTTGCAGCAGCAGGCCAAGGATTTCCAGGACAAGGCGCAGCGCTACGAAAAGCAGGCGTCGCTGCTTTCTGCCGAGGCGCGCACGGAGCGCGAGCAGGAGCTTTCGACGCTCCAGCAGCAGGTGCAGCAGGCCGCCCAGCAGGGCGACCAGCAACTCGCCCAGCGCCGCGCCGAACTGATGCGCCCCCTTTTCGAGCGCCTCCAGGCCGCCATTGACACCGTCTCGAAGCGCAACGGCCTCGACCTCGTGCTGCCCACGCAGGTCGGCGGCGACCCCGTCATCCTCTACATCAACCAGGAGCGCATCGTGGACATCACGCGCGAGGTGGCAACCGAACTGGGCATCCCCGTGGACGCCGAGGCCGCCGCCGCGCCCGGCAACACCCCCGATGGTAACTGATCGGCAACGGCGCCGCCGCGCCAGAGGGCTGCCTCGCAATGAGGCAGCCCTTTTATATTTTGAAGGATCGGCGGGGCGCGGCGGCGGTCGTGCCGCCCACCTGCCCGAGGCCACGCTATATTCCGGCCCCTACACCCCTCTTACCATTCAACCCGCACCCGATATGGCAACGGCCTCCGAACCCTCCGACCTCCGCATCCTCGTCGTGGACGACGAAGAAGACAACGTCGAGATGCTCAGCCACTTTCTCGAAAACGAAGGGTACCGGGTGGACAAGGCCTACGACGGCGACCAGGCACTTGAAGCCGTGCGCCGCCACAACAACGAGATTGACCTCATCCTGCTCGACATCATGATGCCGGGCAAGGACGGCTACGAGGTCGTCAAGAGCCTGCGCGGGCGCGCCGAGACCGAGCACATCCCCGTCATCTTTCTGAGCGCCAAGACCGAGGAGGAAGACCAGGTGCGCGGCCTCATGATGGGCGCCGACTCGTACCTCAACAAGCCCGTCCCGCCCAGCGTGGTGCTGGCCAACGTGCGCGCCGTGCTGCGCCGCACGGGCGTCGAGGAAAGCCGCATTCTCCAGGTGAACGACCTGACGATCTACGAGGACGAGTACCGCGCCTCGCTGGGCGGGCGCGACCTGGGCCTGACGCTGACGGAGTTCGAGCTTTTGCGCTACCTCGTGCGCCACCCGCGCAAGGCGTTTACGCGCCAGCAGCTTCTCGAAACCATCTGGAAAGACGCCATGATGGTCACCGAGCGGACGGTGGATGCCCACATCAAAAACCTCCGCGAAAAGCTCGGCCCCTTTGCCGTCCACATCCAGACGGTGCGCGGCGTGGGCTACCGCTTCGTGGAAGAGGCGACCGAGGAAGGCGCCGAGTAAGCCAGGTGGCGCGGCCAGGTAGCGGGCGTCGAATAGCGGAGCTACCAGCGCCACGCGCTACTCGTAACTCGACACTTCCATGAGCGCAGGACGCCGCCTCGCCGCCTTTTTCTTCCCGCCGCGCGCCTCGACGCAGACGTGGATGATGCTCACGTTTGCCGTTTTCGTGGGCATGACCGTCCTGGCCGTGGCGCTCTACGTGCTGTTCGTGCTGCGCGGCAGCACCCGCGACGCCCTCGAAAAGACGCTTTACGGCCAGGCCGAGCGCGTGGCCGCCCTGGTCGAGGCGGCGCCCTCGGAAGGCGAGCGCGTGGACCTGCTGCGCACGGCAAGCCGCACCGCCGGCCTGCGCCTGGTGCTGCGCCGCGCCGACGGGCGCCACGTGGTGGTGGAGGAAGGGCGGCGCCTGCAACACGTCGCCGGCCCGTCCGTGGCCCTGCCCGCCGGCACCCGCCGCGCCCTCGAGCAGGTCCGCAACCCGCAGACGGGCGCCCTCATGCGCGTGGCAGCCGTGCGCCTGGCCTCGGGCGACGTGCTCGAAGTAGGAGGGCCGATGCCGCCGCTCTACGGGCTGGCCGAGCGGATGCTGGCAACGGTGATCGTGGGGATGCTCATGGCCCTGCTGATGGCGATGCTGGGCGCGTGGGTGGCCGCGCAGCAGGTGACGCGCCCCCTCCGGCAGATCAGCGCCGCCGCCCGCGCCATCCTCGACGGCGACTACACGCGCAAAATCACCCTCGAGTCGCGGTCGGCGGAGTTTCAGAGCGTGGCCCACAACCTCAACCGGATGTCGGACGCCTTCCGCACCAAAATCGGCGAGCTCGAAAGGCTGGCGCACATGCAGGGCGAGTTTATCGGCAACGTGTCGCACGAGGTGCGCAACCCCATCTTCGCCGTCGGCGGCTTTCTCGAAGCCCTCGCCTCCGACACGCTGCCCGCCGCGCAGCGCAAGCGCTACGCCGAAAAAGCCATCGCCGCGCTGGGGCGCCTCCAGAACCTCTTCAACGACTTGATAGACATCGCCCGCCTCGAATACCGCGACGACCTCATCCGCGCCTCGGTGTTCAACATGCAAGACCTCATCGTGGAGGTGGACGAGATGCTGCGGCCCAAAGCCATTGAAAAGGGCCTCCTCCTCGAACTCGAAAACCCGACGATGTTCGTGCGCGCCGACCGCAACCGCATCCGGCAGGTGGTGACGAACCTCATCGAAAACGCCATCGCCTACACCGACGAGGGGACGGTTCGCTGCCGCGTGCGCCGCCGGCTCGACAAGGCGCGCATCGAAGTCATTGACACGGGCAAGGGCATCCCCGAAGACCGGCTGGAGCGCATTTTCGAGCGTTTCTACCGCGTGGATCCCGACCGGTCGCGCAAAAGCGGCGGCACGGGGCTGGGGCTGTCCATCGTGCGGCAGATTTTGCAGGCGCACGGCGAGGCCATCCACGTCGAGAGCACGCTGGGGCGCGGGGCGCGCTTCTGGTTCGAGCTGCCCGTTGCCGAGCCGCCGGCGCCTGCCGCCGCGCCCGCGTGGACGCAGCTCGACCAGATCCGCACGGCCTGACGCCCTCCGGCGAAAGGTGCGTGGAGGGCGCCGGGGGCTGCCAGGCCGCACCCTATATTCCGCCGCCCCGAAAAAACCGCGCCCTGCCATGCCCACCCCCGACCTGCTCGTCCGCGGCGCCCACCTCGTCGGCCCCGGCATGGACGCGCCGCGCGCCGCCGACATTCTGATCCGCGACGGGCGCATTGCCGAGGTGGGGGAGGGGATCGCGGCCTCGGGCGTGCCTGTTTTCGACGCCGCGGGCTGCTACGTGTCGGCAGGATGGGTGGACCTCAAGGCGCAGCTGGGCGAGCCGGGACTGGAGTACCGCGAAACCATCGCCACGGGCGCGGCAGCGGCGGCGGCGGGCGGCTTCACCGCTGTCGTGCTGGCGCCGGGCACGGAGCCGCCCTTCCACACGCGCGACGTGGTGGAGTACGTGCGCGCCCGCGCCCGCGACGAGGCCGTCGAGGTGCTGCCCACGGGCTGCATCACCAAAAACCGCGCGGGCAAAGAACTCGCCGAGATGGCCGACCTGGCCGAGGGCGGCGCCGTCGCCTTTTCGGACGGCAGCCGTTTCGTGGCCGACGCGGGGCTGATGCGCCGCGCCCTCGAATACGCCCGCATGGTGGATCGGCCCGTGTTCTCGCACCCCGACGACCGGGCGCTGAGCGGGCAGGGCACGATGCACGAGGGGGCGGCGGGTACGCGGGCCGGCCTGCCCGGCATCCCGGCCATTGCCGAGGAAAGCGCCCTGGCCCGCGACCTGCTGCTGGCCGAGTTCACGGGCGCCCGCCTGCACGTGCAGCACGTGACGACGGCGCGCGGGCTGGCCCTCGTGCGCGAGGCGCGGGCGCGCGGCGTGCGGGTGACGTGCTCGGTTACGCCCCTCCACGCCACGCTTACCGACGCGCGCGTCGAGGCGGGCGGCTACGACGCGACGAGCAAGCTGCGCCCCCCGCTGCGCCCCGGCACGGACGTGGACGCCGTCGTCGAGGCGCTGCGCGACGGCACGCTCGACGCGTTTCTGAGCGACCACACGCCCTACGCCGTGTTCGAGTCCGAGGTCGAGTTCGGGGCGGCGCCCTTTGGCGTGGCGACGCTCGAAACGGGCTGGGCCACGGTTGCCCGCGGCCTGGTCGAGACGGGCAAGCTGCCGCTCGAACGCGCCATCGCCCTGCTGACGGACGGGCCGCGCCGCGTGCTGGGCCTGGAAACGGTGCGCGTGGAGGCGGGGCAGCCCGCCAACCTGACGGTTTTCGACACGGCGGGCGCGTGGACGTACAACAGGGCGCGCTCGAAAAGCCGCCACTCGCCGTTCTGGGGCGAGGCCATGCAGGGCCGCGTCCACGCCATCTACAACCGGGGGCGGCTCGTCCGGCAGGGGTAGCGTGCGGGCGCAACTTCAACGGCACGGCTACGGCGCGGCCCGCGCGTGAACCCCCGTTCAGGGTCGGGGTATGGACGCGTGCCCTTTCCCCACCTTTGTGCCCCGCACCGCCGAATCCCTGCTGCAACGCCGCCCGCGCGTGGAACCGCACCTGGCGCTTTTCCGCCCGGCGCCGCCCGGCAACGGAGCGCCGTCCGCGCTGCCGGACGCGTTTACCATTGCCACCTACAACGTGCACCGCTGGGCCGGCGTGCGCGGCGGCAACGCGTGGACACCCGACCGCGCCATCGAGGTCATCGCCGGCCTGGACGCCGACGTGATCGCGCTTCAGGAGGTGCTCCTGCCCGACCGCGAAGACCGGGAGCCCCTGCTCGACCTGGCCGGGCGGCTGGGTTACCACGTCGCCTTTGCCTTTTCGCGGGCGCACCGGCGGGGCGCGCTGGGCAACGCCATCCTGTCGCGCTGGGCGCTGGCCTCGACGCTCGTCGTCAACCTGAGCGTGGGGCGGCTGGAGCAGCGCGCCGCCCTCGCCGTCCAGATCGGCAAAACCGACGGCGACGCCGGGCTGTCGGTCGTGGCCACCCACCTCGCCCTCGTGGACCGGACGCGCAAGCGGCAGGTGGCTTCCCTGCTCGAAAACCCCGACTTGCAGGGGCCGACGGTGCTGCTGGGCGACATGAACGCGTGGCGCGACTGCCGCGCCTCGCGCGAGCTCGACCGCGAGTTCATAGACGCCCACGACAACCGCGACTGGCCGCCGTCCTTTCCGGCGATGCGGCCCGTCCTCGCCCTCGACCGCATCTACGCGCGCGGCGTGGCGGTGCGCGACGTGCGCGTGGCGGACGGCCCCCTGGCCCGCAGCGCCTCCGACCACCTGCCCGTGCTGGCCCGCGTCGAGCGGACGTAGCCCCTACCCGTGCCGGGGCAGCGGAGCCGCGCGCACGACGGGCCGCGGGGCGGCCTGGCGCGTCTCGATCTGCCGGCGGAGGGCGAAATAGTCGCGCTGGAGGGCGTCGGTGCTGGCCCGCCAGTCCACGACGGGCGGCAGGTAGCCGGCGA
Source organism: uncultured Rhodothermales bacterium (assembly GCA_965365535.1). Lineage (GTDB taxonomy): Bacteria > Bacteroidota > Rhodothermia > Rhodothermales > BA12 > CBDUCD01. The sequence continues at coordinate 13,144 of CBDUCD010000018.1, forward strand.
GGGGCCGCGTCTGGTGCGCGGCAATGTCGGCGGGGGCGTAGCGCGCCAGCTCGGGCACCCACTTTTTGACGAACTGGGCGCCGGGGTCGTAGAGCGTGAGCTGCCGCGCCGGGTCGTAGAGGCGCAGCGCCTGCCGGGGCGTAAAGCCCGCCTGCATCTGAAGCTGGGAAAAGTGGATGGCGGGCTCGTAGTCGGCCCACAGCCGGGCCAGCGGCGGCGCGATGGCGCGCCAGTCCAGCCGCAGCGCGTGGCAGGCGACGGACGTGACGAGGGCGCGCAGCCGGAAGCCGAGAAAGCCCGTGGTGCGGGCGCAGCGCATGGCCGCGTCCACCAGCGGGAAGCCCGTGTAGCCCGACAGCCACGCGTCCAGCAGGTCGGCGTCGTCGCGGGCGGGGAGGGCTTCGTAGGCGCGTTGGAGGGGGAAAAACTCGAGGTCGGGCCTGCTCTCGAAGGCTTGCAGCGCCGCGTCGCGCCACGCGAGGCGGCGGCGGAAGCGGCGCAGCGCCCGTCGCCACGCCGCCGCCTGCCCGGCTGGGGGCGGGGGCAACTCGGCCAGCCGCAGCCGCGTGGCGTGGTACACCGCCCGCGCCGTCGTCGTGCCCCACGCGAGGTGGACGGACAGGCGCGAGCCGTGCGCTTCGGCGTCGAGGGGGGTGCCCAGGCCGCCCTTGTAGCCCGGCGCCCGGCTGCCCAGAAAGCTGTGGAGCGTGGCCTGCGCCTCGGGCTCGCTGACGGGCTGCCGCGTGGCCCGCATGGCGGGGCTGAGGGTAAAGCCGAGGGTGCGCAGCAGGGGCGCGTCGTAGCTGCCGGGCGCCGCCGGGCGCGGCGGCAGGTGGAGCCGTGCCAGCAGGGCCGCGTCGGGGGTGGGCAGCGGCGGCGCCTGCATCCCCGCGCGCCAGCGGGCGTCGCCGGGGCTGGCGGCCTCGCCGCGCGGCACGCCGTGCTGCGGCGCCTGCTGCCAGGCCACGCCCGCGCGGCGGCACCATTCGGCAACGGCGGCCTCGCGGCTGCGCGTCGCCGCCGTGCCCGTCACGGCGTTACTGTGGATGCTGTCAAAGCCCAGCGCGGCGTGCAGGCGTGCAAACACCTCGGGCGCCTCGCCGTGCAGAATCAGCACCTCTCCGCCCGAGGGGCGCAGGGCAGCGCGCAGCGCGTCGAGGGCGTCCATCCACGCGGCCACGTGAAAAGCCGACAGGTCGGGGGCGTGCAGCACGCCGGGTTCGAACACGAACACGGGCACCACGCCGTCGGCCTCGCGCAGCGCGGCGTGCAGCGCCGGGTTGTCGTGCAGCCTGAAATCCTTCCTGATCCACCAGAGGGCGGTGCGGGGCATCGGCAAAAGCCAGTTGAAAAGGGGAGGCCAGCGGTGCTGGCCGGAGCCCGCGCGGGTGGATGCCTCAGCCCAGCATCTGCCGGGCGCGTTGCAGGCCGGCGACGAGGGCATCCACGTCTTCGGGTGTGTTGTACAACGCGAAAGAGGCGCGAAGCGTACCCCCGATGCCAAAACGCGCCATCAGGGGCTGCGCGCAGTGGTGGCCGGTGCGCACGGCAATGCCCAGCTTGTCGAGCACCGTGCCGGCGTCGTAGGGGTGGATGCCCTCCAGCAGAAACGAGAGCACGCCGGCCTTGTCGCGCGCCGTGCCCACGAACGTTACGCCCCCCAGCGCGGCGACGCGTTCGGTGGCGTACGCCAGCAGGCCGTCTTCGTGCGCGCCGATGGCGTCGAGGCCGAGGGTTTCGACGTAGTCGAGGGCGGCCTCCAGCCCGAGGGCGCCCGCGATGTGGGGCGTGCCCGCCTCGAACTTGTGGGGCAGCGCGTTCCACGTCGCCGTCTGGTACGTGACGGTCTCGATCATGTCGCCGCCGCTCTGGTAGGGCGGCATGGCGTCGAGGAGGTCTTCGCGCCCGTAGAGCACGCCGATGCCCGTGGGGCCATAGACTTTGTGGCCCGAAAAGGCGTAGAAATCGGCCCCCAGCTCCACTACGTCGAGGGCGAGGTGGGGCGCCGCCTGGGCGCCATCCACCAGGACGACGGCGCCGGCACGGTGCGCCCAGCCCGCCAGCCGCGCGATGGGCACGACCGTCCCCAGCGCGTTCGACACGTGCGGCAGGGCCACGAGCCGCGTCTTTTCGCCCAGCCCCTCGCGGAAGGCGTCCTCGTCCACCTCGCCCCTTTCGTTGATGGGCGCGATGCGCAGCCGGGCGCCGCGTTCTTCGCACAGCCGCTGCCACGGCACCAGGTTGGCGTGGTGCTCGAGCGCCGTCACCACGACTTCGTCGCCCGCCTGCACGTTGGATCGTCCCCACGTGGCGGCGACGAGGTTGATGCTTTCGGTCGTGCCGCGCGTAAAGACGATCTCGCGCGCGTGCGCGGCGCCCACGAAACGCTGCACGCGCGCCCGCGCCCGCTCGTACGCGTCGGTGCCCTGCTGGCTCAGAAAATGCACCCCCCGGTGGATGTTGGCGTTTTCGTCGCGGTAGTAGCGCACCATCCGGTCAATGACGGACTGCGGCTTCTGCGTCGTCGCCGCGTTGTCGAGGTACACGAGCGGATGCCCGTACACCGTCTGCCCCAGCACGGGAAAGTCGGCCCGCGCGCGCGTCACGTCGAAAAGGGTGGTGGTGGGTTGCATGGGAGGGGGCGGTAAACAGGTAGGGGCGCAAACATTTGCGCCCCTACAAAATGCCCGCAGCGATCTGCGGCGCGGTCATTCCGCGTGGAAACGCCGTTGCAGGTGCGCGTCGAGCCAGTCGTGGAGGGCGGGAATGGTGATGGTGTCCGTCACGTCGCGGGCAAAGGCGAGCAGCATCAGGGCCCGCGCCTGCGCCCGGCTGAGGCCGCGGGCGCGCAGGTAAAACAGGGCGTCGGGGTCGAGTTTGCCCGTGGCGGCGCCGTGCGAGCACTTTACGTCGTCGGCGTAGATTTCGAGTTCGGGCTTCGAGTACATCTCGGCCCGGTCGCTGAGCACGATCGAGCGGCTCGACTGGTAGGCATTCGTCTTCTGCGCGTCGGGGCGGACGAGGACTTTGCCGTTGAAGACGCCCCGCGCCTCGTCCCACAACACGCCTTTGTACAACTCGGTGGATTCGCAGTGGGGCGCGGCGTGGTCGAGAAACGTCGCGTTGTCCACGTGCGTCGTGCCCTCGGCCAGAAACAGGCCGTAGAGGTGCGACTCGCCCCCCTCGCCGCCGGGCCGCACGTACGCGTTGTTGCGGACGACGTCGCCCGAGAGCGTGATCGTCGTGGAGGCGAAAAAGGACTGCCCGTGCTGGTACGCTTCCGTCGCCGACACGTGCGAAACCATTTCGCCCTCGTCCTCGACGCGGTAGTGCGCCACGCGCGCCCGCGCACCGACGGCAAACTCGGACACGCTGTTGACGAGCGCCTCGCCCGACACGCGGAACGTCTCGACAAGGGTGATGTGGGCGTTTTCACCTGCCACGACGAGCACGCGCGGCTGCACGAGCGACCGCTCCGTCGCCTCGACGAGGTGGACGATGTGGAGGGGCTTTTCAGGTGCCACGCCGCGCGCCACGTCCACGAACAGGCCGTCGGTGAGAAAGGCCGCGTTGAGGGCCATGAACACGTCGCTCTCGCTGCGCGTGTAGGCGTCGAGGTGGCTTTCGACGCGCTCGGGCTGCTCTTCCAGCGCCGCTTTGAGGCCCATCACGACGACGCCCTGGGGCAGCCCGTCCAGCCGCGACAGGGCAGGCTGAAACGCCCCGTTGACGAGCACGGCCACAAAGGCGTCGAGGTCAGGGACGAGCGCCGCGTCCACGTCGGCTGCCGTGCCCCAGGGCTGCGCCGCGCCCGCGACGACGTGCAGGGGCGCCTCGAACTGCTTTTCGATGGGCGTGTACTTCCACGCCTCGCTGCGGCGCGTGGGCAGGCCAAGCTGCTCGACGCGCGCCATGCTGTCGCGGCGCAGCTGTTGCAGGCGCGTGTTCGAGCCGTTGAGCGCGTGCCCGTCCAGCGCCGCAAACGCCTCGGCGAGGCGGTCGAGGGGGGACAGGTCGGTGTCGGAGGTCAGGGTCATGGGAAACTTGAAAGGGGAACGCGGAAGGGGAAACGACGGGCCTCTCGCCCGACCGGTTGCCCGCTGTCACGCGGCGACGGGGGCGGCGTCGCGGATCCAGTCGTAGCCTTTTTCTTCGAGTTCGAGGGCCAGCTCGCGCCCGCCCGAGCGCACGATGCGGCCGCCCACGAGCACGTGCACCACGTCGGGCACGATGTATTCCAGCAAACGCTGGTAGTGGGTGATGACGACAAACGACCGCTGGGGCGAGCGCAGCTTGTTGACGCCGTCCGAGACGACGCGCAGCGCATCAATGTCCAGCCCCGAGTCCGTCTCGTCGAGAATGGCGAGGCGGGGTTCGAGCAGGGCCATCTGGAAAATCTCGTTGCGCTTTTTCTCGCCGCCCGAGAAGCCCTCGTTGACCGACCGCTTGGTGAGGTCGGCGCTGAGTTCGACGAAGGCGGCCTTTTCGCGCATCAGCCGCAAAAAGTCGCCCGCGCCCAGCGCCGCGTCGCCCCGGTGGGCGCGGACGGCATTCACGGACTGCCGCAGAAAGTTGGTCATGGACACGCCGGGCAGCTCGACGGGGTACTGGAAGGCCAGAAACAGCCCCTCGCGCGCCCGCTCGTCGGCTTCGAGGGCGAGCAGGTCGTGCCCGTCGAACAGCACGCTTCCCGCCGTTACTTCGTACTCCTCGCGCCCGGCCAGTACCGACGCGAGCGTGCTTTTGCCCGAGCCATTCGGCCCCATGATGGCGTGCACCTCGCCCGGGTTCACCGTCAGGTTGACGCCTTTGAGGATTTCGTTGCCTTCAATCGAGGCGTGCAGGTCGTGTATTTCGAGAAGGGACATGGGGTGTGTTGCGTATTGCGTATTGCGTGGCG